>NZ_KV788583.1:0-84742 GCF_001807345.1 Dermabacter sp. HMSC06F07 | reverse complement strand
AACCAGCGATCGTCTCCGCAGGAGTATCCGCGGTCGCGGTCGCCGGGATTGGCACAGTGGTGACGATGTCACCGTGAATATTCGGCAACGTCAACTCCGCGACATCGTCGGTCTTGATGGTCGCGCCGAGATCCCCACTAATCGACCCCGTAAACCGGGTCGTCTCCACGGCACCGTTCGGCTCCTTCACGTCCACCCATGCCGGGTTGTCACTATCGTCGGCGTAATGCCGCGTAGTCGTAGTCGTCCCCGCCGGTGTAACCGTGGTTTGAGTAAGCCGACGGGCAGACACGTCGAGCGTGAAGGTTGTGGTGGTGTCGCCTTGGGTGATCTTTTGCGGCAGATCACTATCGAAGTACGCGAGATTAATGTTCCCCTTACTGGGGTTCGGGGCGTGTGCTGCCGGGACCGTGGTCTGGCGGCCGAACAGGTCATACACATACCCGCCCGTCGGACGATCAGCAGAGTCAAAGGTAAGGGTTTGTGTCTTCCCCGTCGTAGCAGTCCCGGTCAGAGTACCGGCGGCGCTGGCGACAGCGACTGCGTCCACAAGCCCCGTGGTCGGGTTGTACTGGGTGAAGATCGCATCCATCGCTACAGAGCCCGCGAGACCACTCGTCGAGGTCGACGTGTAGATGGCGCGTCCTGCATGGCAAGTACTAGGTCTAGTTCGACCACAGTTTAGAAATCAGATTCCTGGCAAGACCCCGGTTCGCAGTTTCCACAACATGAGTGTTTCGCGCCTCAAGAATGTCGCCAACCGTCCGCGGCGTCAGCTCAAACCCTTCAAGTACAGCGGTTCTCGCATCCGCGGAGTTCCACACCCATACCTTGCCGAGACCGTCTTGTATGCAGACAAGTTCGCCGTGCAATCTTATTTCATACGTCTGCCTGTCCAGCTCGTGAACATCTTTCACAACGCTGTATGTACCGTCGTCAACAAACACGATGACTGGAAACAGTACGTCTTTTGACTGAATCATCTAGAAACTCTCCCAGGCCGGTGACGGCCAATTCCAGGGCGCCTATGGTAGTGAAGGACCCTCCAACAGGATTGCCCAGGGACCCCGTGCGAGTGGAAGCCAAATTTACGAGTACGCTTCCACACAAAGTCCGCGCCTCGCGCCGTCTTCCCCGCTGAGAATCGGAATCCTGGCCCTCGCATACTGCTCAATCGCCCGCCGCGCAACGGGCAGCAGTGCCCATTGCAGTATCCGCGAGCCAAGCCAGCGCATTCTCAATGCCAACGCGCTTCCAATTCCGCCGCCGTATTCCAGCATACCGCGCGGCGTATCCACCAAAACCAGCTGCAGCTCCCACGAATGCACCGCAAATAATTGATACACCACACGAAACCCCCAACACGATTGCCCCTGCATAGACAGCCCCAGCAGCGACTTTTCGGTGATTTCTTCCCCATCACTTTGAAATTCCGCGCCGTGCGCGTTTCCAGTTCCGCTTTTGACCATCAAGATCTGACTGGTTGATGGGCTCTGTGGGATAGTTGTATGCCGTGGAGTTTCCGCCGGGGACGGGGTCTGTGGAGGTAAAGTTCCCTGTCGCCCGGTTGTAGAGGTGCACACCCATGAGGGTCAGACATGCGGTCGCATCACTCGTCGCGCGTACTTTTGCACCAAACCATCCACACCCAACTGGACCTGAAACCGTACGCGCCTCGGAGGCTTCCACGGGCTCGTCATATTCCTTCCACCCAGCCCAACAAACGATCGTCTCCGCAGGAGTGTCCGTGGCAAAAGCTCGGCATCACCATCAAAAAAGCAACGCCGGCAGACAGTAGAGTAGGCGAGCGGAACAACCTCGCCGTGGCGTTAGGCGACCTACACAGCTAACACCCACACCCGGCAGTGGCGACCAACTAAGCACGGGCCCAGCAAGCACCGACCCAGCAGGCCGAGAATGCGAGGGCCACGACGTGATCCGCGGCAGCCGAGACTCGAATTGCTTACTTTGCCGCATCTAGATTACCCAAATCCGTATGTGGGATACTGAAATAGACTTTACTGCCGAAGCCCCCGTCTCATTCCTGACGTACTAAACGGGTCCATTGTGCCACGAGTGGCACTTCCCTAACGCCTCCACGATTCTCTCTGCTGCGCGACTTACAGCATTATCATCTAGCGGGTCAAGGCAAGCATCATATATTACCTGTTCTACCTGCTCACTACTGATATCCTCTTGAACGTTATTGCAAGCGTATCTGTAAATAGCATTTGCTTCGGCAGAGTACACCAACGAGGACTCCTGCAGAATAAAATCTGGGATGTTTGCTGGATTTTCCTCCATCAAAATTTGCATTAGAGTCTTTCGTGCCTTACGAAAGGTTGATCTATTGCTTTCAGCCCACATAAGTGCTCCTAATTCTTACTCAGCCACCAGGGCATTAGCGGGAGCCCACCCCATCAGCATTCCAGCACCCCGTGCCCCGATGGGATTGCGCTCCCCAGAGACTATTGGCACCGGCCACACAATCGCACTTGTATGCGCCACACAGTTCAAAGTCTAGTCCACCCGAGCAGAAGTAGCTCAAACACTATTGCCGCGACCAGAGAGATCACCGTCAGGACTATCGAATTTGTGCACACTGATGTCACAAGCGATGTACCTAAAGCGACACTCAGGCTCTCCCTAAGAGCTACCCATGGCCCACCTTGTGAAAACTTCTTGTCCTCTTTCAAAAGAAGCTCGTAGCCGGTATACGTCAGCAAAAAACTGGCTACTACAGTTACCGCGATTGAGACGGATGTTAACCCTTCGGGAAGTGTGTGAAGAGTCGCATAAGTAGCAGAATCTATCAGAATAAGGAATTTATGAAATTTACTGTCTTCCTCAGGCTCTTCTGGGTGTTCTAAGTCTTCTTCTTCTGGCTCTCTAGCCATTTTTCTTGATACCTCCGCGCGCCTACTACCCATAGCTAACCGGGAAGCCTTCCAGAGATCCTTCCGGTTGAGCATCTGTGCCCTTCACCTCCCCCGCCAACACAACTCCCTCGGGCACTGACGTGGGAGCAAGCGAACCATCCGCCTTCTCAACCAGATCAGTGTTAAATGAGGCCCATTCACCCTTATCGTTCTTGAACCGCACTGGGGCCGCGAACTGCTCTGTTGTCACCGACCCATCCGCATTCACCCACGTGCTCGAGGACTCCGATCGTTCCGCCGTCACCTCCACACGCTTGCCCGTCGCTCGGGCCTGGATCACAGCCGACGGAAAATCAACCACACCACCCGAGGTGGGAGCGGCCTGCTCCACAGGCGAAGGAGAAGGGGGAGGAGTGGTATCAGCCCAGGCCTGCGATGCAGGCACCAAACCCACCGACACCAACGCCGCCGACACCCCATACGCCGTCAACAAAACAGCACGACGAAACACACGATTACTAGACCAGCCGCCCACGCGAGAATCCTCTACTCACTTGCAGCATCACTGCTGCTCCCGTAACGCCCCGAAGAGGGAGTCAGAGAAACTTTACTGCCACGTAAAAGGAGCGAGAAGCGGACTTAAGCCCCTAACGGTTGAATGAAGTCAACTCTTTGGGTGGGCTTCGATGATGATGTTGTCGGTGCTGTGTCTGCTGGCGGGTTGGCAGCAGGCGGAGCGGGGCATTTGCCAGCTGGATTTCGTGATGGTTTCTGTGGTGCCGTTGCCGTCGACGTAGGCAGTGTCGCCAGCTTCCACGGTTGCCGTTACCTGGGCGAGGTGACGAGTGTGAAAACCGGGATACTCAGGGCATGATCTCTATCCTGAACTCGACAAACAGTGTCGAGCTCAGGCTAGAAATCGAGTCCTCACAGGGCCTTGCCCGTCGGTGAACTTCAGGCTGCGCCAGCGGCAACACCGGAGTTCACGGATCGTTCACCGCCGTAACGCGCACGCAGCACGAGGGCCGCGGCGACAAGCACAAGAAGCATCACGGCGAAGCCCGCGGGCGCCACTCCCGTTGCCGCAAACACGACGTAACCCACGAGCGAGGATCCGGCCGCGACGAGCGCGTAGGGAAGCTGCGTGTTCACGTGCGTACTCACCTTGCAGCCGGCGCCCGTGCTCGACAGGATCGTCGTATCGGAAATCGGCGAGCAGTGATCGCCGAAAACACTGCCGGCGATGACCGCGCCGAACGCGGCGATCAGCAGCTCATTGCCTCCGGGGGACGCATTCATGAGCTGGCCCGCGAGCGGCAACAGAATGCCGAACGCACCCCACGAGGAGCCGGTCGCGAACGCCATGAGACCGGCCATCGCAAACAGGATCGGGACGAGCCAGTGAGCCGGAAGGTTCACGTGCGCAACGACGTCGGCGAGGAAGCTGCCCGTGCCGAGATCGCCGATGACGGCGCCGAGCATCCACGCGAGAAGAAGAATCGAAATCGCGGGAAGCATCGACTTCGCGCCCTGGAAAGCGCCACCGAAACGCACGGTTGAGGAGAAGACCGGGTTGGAGAGGGTGTAGCGGTACAGGTAGTAGAACGCGACGATGAGGCCGATGATGCCGCCGACGTTGAGGGACAGCGCCACGTTGGCATTGGCCATCGTCGAGAAGAGATCCCACGCGCCGGCCTCGATGCCGCCGGTGACGTACATTCCGCCCACGACACCGAGAATGAGCAGAATGAACGGAACGAGCAGCGCGCGCTTCGCGCCCGGTTCGTGACGCGGAAGCTTGTCAGTCGCCTGGCTGGGAGCGTCTTTTTCATCGGCGTGCACGCCCTCTCCGGCGAAGGCTCGCTCCTCTTCCTTACGCATGGGCCCGAAATTGAGCTGCCAGGCGATCACGAGCCACAAAAACACGAGCGCGGCAACCGCGTAAAAGTTCATAAGCGCGGCGCGCACGAAAGCCTCGACCTCACTCATCTGAAGAGCGGAGGCCGCGAGGATCGGGGCCATGATGCCGATGAGGGAGGCACCCCAGCTCGAGAACGGGATGAGCACGACGACGGGGGCCGCGCCCGAATCGATCAGGTACGAGAGCTTGGCGCGCGAGACGCGTTGCCGATCCGAGATGGGCCGCGCGATCTGCCCCACCGAGAGGGCGTTGAAGTAGTCGTCGATAAAGAACGAAAGGCTCAAAAGGCCCGTGAGAATTTGGGCTCCGCGCCTTGTCTTTACGCGCTTTTCCACCCAGTCCGAGAACGCCGACGTCCCGCCTGCCATGAGGACGAGAGACGTGATGGTGCCGAGTTCGAGGAGGAAGGCGATGATGAGGATCGTGTACCAGTTCAGCCCGCCGTCTTCCCACACGAGTCCGAGGGCGGCCTTACCGACCTCGCCAAGCGAGCCGAGCGGAGAAAAGTCAGCGATCAGTATCGCGCCGGCCACGACGCCTGCGAAGAGCGATATGAGCACACGTTTCGTCACGATCACGAGGAGAATCGCGAGGATCGGCGGAACGAGGGTGAGGATCGGGTAGGTCTCTACCACTGGGACCTCCTAGGCGTGTCGCAGACGCAGGAACACCCCCACAGTAAACGCCGTTGTCCCGAGGGGAAAGTGGAAAGGTCCCCGAGGTGATCCATACGTGGTGAAGGATACGAATGCTCACGCGGTCGCGAGCGTCAGCACCCCGACGCCCGCGAGGAGCACCGCGAAAAGTGCCGTGAGGCTCGAGGGCCGCGCCTTCGCCGAGAGGGGCCCACCGGCCATCCCCCCGAGCACCGTTCCGGCCGCGAATATGAGTACCGACGGCCAATCGATATGCGTGGGTGTCCCGATCCTCGCGAGCAGCGCCGCGGCGGACGTCATGATCATGACGAGCAGGCTCGTGCCCGACGCCGCACGCATGGGCATGCCGAGCGCGATCACGAGCATCGGCACGGCAAGGAACCCTCCACCGACGCCGAAAAAGCCCGTGAGGAGCCCCGTGGCGCTCGCAGCACACACGAGGGCAAGCCGGGAGGAGGGTTGGGGTTCGGGTTCCGACGGTTGCCCGGCAAGCGTCGGCCCCCTCTCTTTCGCGTTCTCTTCGAGCCTCGTCGTGTAGGCGCGGCGCGCCATGACGATTGCGACGATGAGCAAGAGTGCACCAAAGCTGAGCATCAGGGCTCGGTCGGGCACGAAAAGGGAGAGTCGCGAGGCGAGGGCGGCGCCGACGATGGCAATGGCGCCGAAGGTGAGTCCCTCCCTCCAGCGGACATTGCCCTGCTGTGCGGGGTGGCGGAGCGCGACGATCGCAGTGAGGCCCACGACGACGAGTGAGGCACCGGTCGCGTCGTGGGGCGCCATGCCGAGCACGAACACGAGTACGGGGACAGAAAGGATGCCTCCACCCGCGCCGAGGGCACCGACCACGAGGCCGATGCCCACGCCGATCACCGTCGCGAAGACGACGGTGTTCATCGCGTCACCGCGAGCTGCACGCCTAGATCACACCAAAATCGAGCATCGCGTCGGCAACTTTCACGAAGCCCGCAATGTTGGCGCCGACGACGTAGTCACCGGGGCGTCCGTACTCTTCGGCTGTCGCGGCGCACGTGTCGTGGATGTTCACCATGATGTCGGTGAGGCGCTTTTCGGTGTCTTCGAACGTCCACGAGTCACGCGCGGCATTTTGCTGCATTTCGAGGGCGGAGGTTGCCACGCCGCCGGCATTAGCGGCCTTACCCGGCCCGAAGGCGATCTGAGCTTCCTGGAAAAGGTCCACGGCTTCGGGGGTCGAGGGCATGTTCGCACCCTCGGAGACCGCGATGAGGCCGTTCTTGAGGAGCGTCTTTGCGCTCGCGGCGTCGAGCTCGTTCTGGGTAGCGGAAGGAATGGCGATCTCGCCGGGGACCTCCCACACGTTGCCACCCTCCACGAAACGCGCTTTGCCGCCGCGGCGCTCGGCGTACTCGCGGATGCGACCGCGCTCGACCTCCTTGATCTGCTTGAGCAGGTCGAGGTCGATTCCCCCCTCGTCGACGACGTAACCGCTCGAGTCGGAAGCCGTGATCGCGGTACCGCCGATCTGCTGGGCCTTCTCAATGGCATAGAGCGCGACGTTGCCGGAGCCGGACACGAGCACGCGGCGACCTTCGAAGTCGAGGCCTTTCGCCTTGAGCATCTCGTTCGCGAAGATCGCGGCGCCGTAACCGGTCGCCTCCGTGCGCACGAGCGAGCCACCCCAGTTGAGGCCCTTGCCGGTGAGGGTGCCGGCATCGAAGCGGTTCGCAAGCCGCTTGTACTGGCCAAAGAGGTAGCCGATCTCGCGGCCGCCCACGCCGATGTCGCCCGCGGGGACGTCGGTATCGGGACCGATGTGGCGGAAGAGTTCGGTCATAAACGACTGGCAAAAGCGCATGATTTCGGCGTCGGACTTGCCGTGCGGATCGAAGTCGGAGCCGCCCTTGCCGCCACCGATTGGCAGGCCCGTGAGGGAGTTCTTAAAGATCTGCTCGAAGCCAAGGAACTTCACGATGCCGAGGTTGACGCTGCGGTGGAAGCGCAATCCCCCTTTGTAGGGGCCAAGCGCCGAGTTGAACTCGATGCGAAAGCCGCGGTTCACCCGCACCTTGCCTTCGTCGTCGACCCAGGGGACGCGGAAGATGATCTGCCGTTCCGGTTCGGCGATGCGCTCGAGGATCGCGGCTTCGGCGTATTCGGGGCGCCGAGCGTGGAGCAGTTCGAGCGATTCGAAAACCTCCCTGACCGCCTGGTGGAATTCGCCTTCGCCGGGATTACGGCGTAAAACGGCTTCAAGGGTCGCATCAAGTGAAGTGGCCATCAATCATCCTTTGTCGTGAGTGTATGCAGTCGTCTTCGTACACCTCTGTCGATACTGAGTGGTAAAGGCGCTCTTGAAAACTTACACGCCGCGGCCACCTTTCGGGAAGTCGCGGTCTCAGGATGAGAGACGCGACGCCTTAGCGGGCCGCGAGCTGTTCGATCGCCCAGCGGGGATCATCCGTGGAGATCGACTCGGGGCGGAGCTCGACGGCCTTTGTGAGCTGCTCCTCCGTGTTCACCGTCCACACGTTGATCTTGTAACCACGCGCGTGCGCTTCCTTCGCGGCCTCGGGGGTGAGACCGTCCACGCTGCAACTCAGCCACGTGCAGCCGAGCTCCTCGAGCGTGTCCCACGTCGACTCCTCGACCGCATTCACGAGGAGGCCGAGGCCCACGTGCGGGGCAACCTCGTGCACAGCCGCGAGAGCCTCGGGAACGAACGAAATGACCGTGTCACGCTCGCCGTGCCCCGGGCGTTTATCGTGGATGAGCTGCGCCGAAGCCGTCGCGGCCGACGCGACCTTGACCTCGACATAAAGCTCGAGGTCGTCCATCGCGAGAAGCTCCGTGAGGAGCGGAACACCGTGGCCACCCTGGAGTGACACCTGTGAAAGTTCGGCGTTCGTGAGGTCCTTGATCGCGCCTTTTGCGGGAATAGAAGATGGATCGGCCATGCGGTCGATCGTCTCGTCGTGCATGATGATCGGCGTGCCGTCGGCGCTCAGGTGCACGTCGCATTCGACGACGCCGGCGCCGTCCGTCTTTGCCTGACGGAAGCCCGCGAGCGTGTTCTCGGTCGTCACGAGTGCTGCTCCGCGGTGGCCAACGATCACGGGTCGATAGCCCTCGACCCCCGCGACCTCGACGCCAACGGCATGCGATGCTTGCGGCGGGCGCACGGCGGACGCTTCCGTGACGGCCGCGGGGGCGCCGGTTCCTGCGCCCCGCGCGGGGACGAAATGGTCGATGCTCGCGAGAACGGTACGGAGGCCGTGGTCGGCATCCTCCGTCATAGCGCGGACCTCCTCGCCCCTGCTGAGCCCGCTCATGACGGTCGGGTCGATGCACTCAACGATGCTCTGCTCGTAGCTCTCCCCTGCACGCACGACGACGTTGCACGGCAAAAGCGCCCCCATCGACGGATCGGCGTTAAGAGCGCGCCTCGCGAGCGCCGGGATGCACGCACCGAGAATCACGTATGGGCCGAGCTCGGCGCCAGCTTCAGCGCCGATCTTGTTGGAGAGGGTGCCCTGCATGTTCAGTTCGTACACCACCCCGAAGCCTTCCTCGGCGAGGGCGTGGCGCACCGCCTCAAGGGCAACATCGAAGGGCGCCGAGACCTGCACTCGGTGCGTGTACTTCACGGGAAACTCCTTTTTCGTGGGGCGTGTTCACGCATGTCGACCGCGCGTGATCGGGCCAGGCTAAGGTGGCAATTCCACGGGCGGTTGACGCGACGGTGGCCTACAGGTGAACGAGCCGCGTTACATTATCGGGCGCAGCGGAACAAGCAGCTTCTCGGTAACTTTCTCGATTCCTGCGCGCACCTTCCACTTCTCGGGATCTACCTCGAAGCAATCCTTGAAGTCGGCCTCAAACACTTTCTCGAGAGCCTCGGCGAATGCCGGATCGGCAACCTCGAGATTGGTTTCGTAATTAAGCGCGAGCGAAAGCCGGTCAAGGTTGGCGGTTCCGACGGTTGCCCACATCCCATCGATTGTCGCGATCTTCGAGTGGTTCATCGCGGGCGTGTAGAGGAAGATGCGCACGCCAGCGTCGAGCAAGTCCTGGTAGAAGCCCCGCGCGACCCAGTCGACGACGACGTGGTTGGACTGTTCGGGGAGCATGAGGCGCACATCGACCCCGCGCGCGGCAGCGGCACGAAGCGGCTCGAGGAGCTTGCCGTCGGGAACGAAGTACGGGGTCGAGAGCCAGATGTTCTTCTGGGCGCGCTCGATGGCCGCGAGGTACATGCGGCGAATCGGGTAGACGGCCTGGAGCGGGAGGTTGGGGTGGACCTCGACGCGCGTGTTCCATGCGTGTGGCGCGATCCAGTCAATGCGTTCATCGGCGCGGCGATC
Source organism: Dermabacter sp. HMSC06F07 (assembly GCF_001807345.1). Classification (NCBI taxonomy): domain Bacteria; kingdom Bacillati; phylum Actinomycetota; class Actinomycetes; order Micrococcales; family Dermabacteraceae; genus Dermabacter; species Dermabacter sp. HMSC06F07. The sequence goes on along the minus strand of NZ_KV788583.1, from coordinate 74,946 downwards.
CTCGTTCCACACGTTGACGAACGCCTGGCGCAGCTCCCACACGGCGGGCCCCACCTCGCGCACGTGGGTGTCGCGCCATTCACTCTCGTAGGCATCGCCGATGTTGAAGCCGCCCACGTACCCCACCTCGTCGTCGACGACGAGGACCTTGGAGTGGAGCAGACCGGTCGAACGGATCGGGGCACGCCAAAACGACCCCGAGATGGGGTACATGCGGTGAACGTTGATGCGCTCATCAAGTTGCTCGAAGAACTGGCGAGGAACCACGAGATTCGCGAAGACGTCCCAAATGAGGAACACATCGACTCCGCGCGCAGCCGCGTTGTTCACGGCGTCCATGAAGCGCTGGCCTACGCGGTCTCCCTTCCAGATGAAGGTCGCGAGCATAACCGTGTGCTCGGCATTGTCGATCGACTCGATCATCGAATCGTAAAGTTCCTCGCCGCTCGTGAAGATCCTGATGTCGGACTTCTCGACGCTCGAATCGAACGTCCCGGGCTTGGGCGCACGGCGCTTCTTGCGCCCGCGTTTCGTGTAGGCGTCCATGGCGAGAAGGGTGCCCACGGCGACTGCTTGAGATGCGGCAATACCGGCAGTCGTCGCGAGTGCGGCCCGCCTGGCGACGCGCTTGCTGCGCTCAATAACGCTCAGCTGTGCGGTGGTTTCACTCATGCCTCAATTCTCGCAACTCTTCCTGAAGCTTGCGTTCTCATCCGCGTGGCGGGCAACCGCGGCGGCCACGACGAGATCCTGCCAGCTCATACCCACGGTCGTCACGACCGTTGGGGAACTCGGAGCGCTCGTCTCAACCTTCGCGGCGGTCTCCTTACCGAGAAGCGACTTCATGCTTATGGGCGCGCCTTCGGCGAGGGAACCGTCGGCGATCGCGCGCACGACGTCCCCGTTCTCGCGTAAGGCGACCGCCTGGTCCTCGACAATCACGCGGGCACGTCCCATCGTCCCGGCGGGAACTTCGCGGGTCTGCGGCGTGTGCGCGCCGACGGCGAGAACGGCCGCGTGCCCCTGCACCCACGCATCGTCAAACACCGCCTCCTTTGCCGCGCTCGCACACACGATCACGTCGGCGGCCTCGACGGCGGCGCGGCAGGCGTCGGAACCCGCCTTCACCGTTCCAACGTCGCCTGCACTCCCGCCCGCGCTCACCGCGAGCGCGCTTTCACTCACGTTTTCGGGGCTGCGCACGGCGTAGGTGACAGACCCGAGAGCGTCGAAGCGCACGCCCCCGCTGCCGCACTCATCGGCGAGCGCCCGCACGAGCCCCTCCCCCTGAACTCCCGCGCCGAAGGCAACGACGTTCGGCCGGCCCGTGACATGCGCGGCGATCGCGCGTAATGCCGGGCGCGCCGCGGCGATCGCCACCGCGGGTGTGCGAAGCGCGGTGAGAGCGATCCCGTCGACGAGCGAGTGCGGCGTCAACGTCTGCGCGTCGCACAGCAGATACGTGCCCTGGATGAACGGGAGAGACTTGTCCGGGTTGTGCGGCGCAAGGGTCAGTATTTTGATGCCGGCATCGTCACCGACCCTTGAGGGCATCGTGAGGAATTCGCCGGTCCCGACACTCGTGAAGGTGCGTTCAGGGTCGCCTGCCGGATCGAAGCCCGAGGCGAGAGCTGCCGTCAGGGCGTCGGCGGCAGCGCGATACCCGAGGGCGAAAACGTGCTCTGCGGTGTAGTTCTTCATGTTCTCACTGTGTCATGCGCGACTCAGCACGGGCAGAATCGAGAGGGTGAGGCGTAACCTCGACACATGCCCACGTTATTGATAATTCACGGAACTACACGTCCATCGCGCTCCGGGATCCTCGTGTCACGCGCACTCGAAAACCTTGCGCAAGAGACCACGACCTTCGACGTCGAGTTCGCGGATCTCAAGGACATCAACCTGCCCTTCCTCGACGAACTCGACCACCCCCGATCCGGGAACTACGAGCGCCCGCACACGCGTGCGTGGGCAGCCATCGTCGCGCGAGCTGACGCAATAGTCTGGGCAACACCGCAGTACAACGGCTCTTTCTCGGCGCCGCTCAAGAACGCGATCGACTACCTCTCCGCGGAATGGGAAGGCAAGCCGCTCGGCATCATCGCGTGGGGCTACTCCAACGGCGGGCTCGATGCGGCACGCGCGCTCACCCCCGTCGCCGCATCGCTTCGGATGGATCTCGTGGAGCCGCTGCTCGGTTACACGAGCTACCGCGCCGACGTGAAGAACGGGAGCCTCACCGTGAGCGAGGAATGGAGGCGCAACGCAACAACTCTTCTCAAAGGGCTCGAAGAATGCGCGGCGTAGGATGCTCCGCATGCCCACTTCACCCCTTCGCCTCGCCGGCGACTTCGTTGTCCTCGAACCACTCTCACTCGAACATCTCGAGGGACTCAAGGACGCGGTGAACGACGGCGAACTATGGAAACTCTGGTACGCGAACATCGCGAAGCCCGCGGAAATGCGCCAGGACATCGAGAGGCGTCTCGACCTGTGCGCAGCAGGCTCGATGCTCCCCTATACCGTGATCCGCAAAGTCGACGAGGATTCCGGCTACATCGCCGGGATGACGAACGTCATCAACATCGACCGGGCGAACCGGGTCGCCGAGATCGGCGCAACCTGGTACGCGCAGAGCGTGCAGGGCACCGCGGTGAATCCGGAAGCGAAGTTCCTTCTCTTGCGCCACCTCTTTGAGGTCGAAAAGTTCCAGCGCATCGAGCTGCGCACCCACACCTTCAACAGGCACTCACGCGCGGCGATCGAAAAACTCGGCGCCACCTTTGAAGGGGTCATGCGGCGCCACCGACTTCTCAAAAACGGCACCACACGCGACACGGCGCTGTACTCGATCCTCGACCACGAGTGGCCCACCGTGCGCGCGCACCTCGAATACCGGCTCCAGCGCGCAGCGCAGTAGCCCGCCCGGGAAGAGTGGCCGACGCCTGCCCATCTACCTCCAGGCTTTGCGTGCAGAGGCGCTCACGAGATCCACGAGGATCGAGAGCACGAGCAGTGCGATGACAACGGTCAGCATCGACGAATAGTCGAAGGCCGTGCGTTCGGCTTCGAGCACGCGACCAAGCCCTCCTGCACCGACGACCCCGACCACGACGCTCTCCCGGATCGTCACCTCCCACCGGTAAAGGCTGTAGGCAGAAAAACGCCCTTTGACGAGTGGAATCACCCCATACACAGCCTCGATGAGTCGATGTGCACCCGCATAGCGCAAGGCGAGAGATGGCCGGCGGTCGACCGTTTCGAGGGCTTCTGCATAAAGGCGCCCGAGCACACCCGCGTTGTAAATTCCGAGGGCGAGGGTTCCGGGAAGCGGCCCGGGAAAGAGCACAAAGAGCAAAAGAAGCGCCCATACGGGCGGCGATGTCACGCGCACAAGCAGGAGTACGACGCGCGCGAGGGCGCCAATGAGCTCGCGGCACAGCCGCATTGCTCCGCGCTCCCTTCCGGGGGTTGCGGGCGGTGGCGTCGCAATGAATGCCATGAAGCCGCCGAGCAGTGACGCCACGGCAATCGCCGCGATCGACATCGTGACCGTCAGCGCCGAGTCGAGAAGGAGATTCGTGAACGTCGACGGCAGCGTCGGCGGAATCGCCTTCTGCGCGACACGGGTGGTTCGTTCCGCGATCCGCGAGAAGTCGAGCGAAAAAATACTCACGCGCACCTGGATGGCCGATACTATGACGAGCACAGCTATCGCGATGGCCGAGCCGCGCATGAAGCGACGCGAGGGTGCGCGCAGCTTCCGGCTCCACCACTCGCACGCGAGACCGACGATCAGCAGTGCATACATAACGGTCCACATTCGCTCGAACGCCAGACCTTGAAACGCCGTTGACAGCTCAAAGCCGAGCCCACCCACGCCGAGCATGCCGAGGATGACTGACGCTCGAAGCGAACAGTCAAGCCGGTAGAAGGCATAGGACACGAAATCCTTCCACACTCGCGGGAGCGTTCCGTAGGCAAACGCCGCGATCGCGCCCGCGCCCGCAAGGCGGAGAGCTTGGGAGGGACCCGCGGGGGTCTCGTCAATAATTTCCGCATAGACCTTGGCAGTGATCGCCCCGAAGGGGAGTCCGATCGCGAGCACACCCACGAGCGGATCCCTCCCAAGCACGAGAAGAAGCGCCACCGCCCACACCGTTTCGTGCACACCGCGCGGAAGCGCGAAGGCGAGGCGCGTTGTCAGCCACCCCGCGCGAGATCTCCACCATCCCTCGCTCATCACGACGCCGCCGAAAAAGCCGATCACGACGGCCACGACCGTGCCAAGAACCGAAAACGCGAGCGTCGTCAGCGTTGCGTCGAGAGTGCGCGAAAGATACGCGATGCTCAGATCAGGAGAGAAAGCCGCGCGCGCAAAGCGGGTAAGCGTCGGAATTCCCCCGGGTGCCAGAGCGCTCCCCGCCACGACGCTCACGCACGACACGACAATCCCGATCGCGACGGCGACACTCCACCGTCGCGCGCTGGGCGATCGAGTCATGTCTCAATCCTGTAAAGGCTTCGCGTCCGTTCGGTGTCCACTTCGGAGGCGGGAAGATCAAACTCGATGTTTCCCTCGCGCAAGCCGACGATTCGATCAGCTTCAGCGATCGCGATCGCCGGGTCATGGAGGCTCACAATGAGCGCCGCCCCCGTCTCGTCGACCACCGCGGACAGGATCGACATAACCTCACGAGCACGAGCGGGATCGAGTGCGGCGATAGGCTCATCGGCAAGGATCAGCCCGGGTCGCTGTACGAGGATGCGGGCGAGAGCGACGCGCTGCTGTTCACCGCCCGACAGAAGGCCAGTACGCGCAGAAGCGAGGTGGGCGATACCGAGTGCATCCATGGCATCCTCGGCAACCTCGCGCTCGCGAGGAAAGACGAGTGACGCGAGCGCTCGGAGACTCCCCCACCGGCCCAGGTTGCCCGCGAGAACGTTCTGGAGCACCGAAAGCGGCTCGATGAGGTGAAGCCCCTGGTGCACCGTACCGATGCTGGCTCGCACAGAGCGAAGTTCACGGCCGGAAAGTTCGGCGAGGTTCTTACCGCCGATGCGCACCGTCCCCGCACTCGGGCTCACCGCCCCCGTACACAGTCGAAGAAGGGTGCTTTTGCCCGCGCCGCTCGGACCAATGAGCGCAACCCTTTCGCCTGGGGCAACACTCACACTCCCGGCGAGAGCACGGCGCGTGCCGAAGCGAACCTCGATGTTCTCGAGGCACGCGGCGGCGTCATCGCTGCCGGACATCTCAGCCAAGAAGGTCCAGCTTCTCGGCTGCCTCTTCGATGCGCGCGTAATCTTCCGGCTTCGCGTCGATAATGCTGGCGGCCTTGTACAGTTCGAGAACGGACTTGCCAGCCTCATCCTCGTGCATCGCGAAAAGGACGTCCTTGAGGTTTTGAGCGAACCCGTCGCCGAAGTCCTTCTCCGCCTCCTCGCGAAGAATCCAGTGGTAGTCGTGGAACGTGGGTGATTCGAGGACGGCGATCACTTTGGCCGTGTCGATCGTGCCCTCTTCGAGGCGGCTCTTCCACACCTGCGAGTTCACGGCGCCGCCCTCATAGGTGCCTGCCTGGACAAGCTCGATAGTCTTGTCGTGAGAGCCCGAGAAACCAGGTTCACCAGCGAGGTCGCTCTCCTCGACGCCGGCCTCCGCAAGGAACGACGATGGCATGAGACGGCCCGAAGTCGATGTCTCCGAACCAAAGGTGAAGCGCTTGCCGGCGTACACCGAAAGCCCTGCCACGTCACTGACGGGCTCGATCCCCGAATCGGAATTGGCGATGAAAGTACTCGTGAACGTCGCGTCGATATCGCGCTGGCCGATAATCGTGACGTCCGGGCTCTGCTTCCGCGCCTGCACGCCCGTGAGACCGCCGTAAAACACGAGATCCAGGTCGCCAGTGCCGAGCTGTGCTACCGAGGCCGAATAGTCGGGGACGGCAACGTATTCGACATCCCGTTCGAGTTTTGTGGCGAGGTATTGAGCAAACGCTTCTTCGCGCTCGGTGAGCACGTCAGGATCCTGATCCGGAATCGCGCTGACGCGAAGAGGCCGCGCCGAATTTTCCGAGGATCCGCACGCGGCAATCAGTGACAGTGCAGGCAACACTGCGGCAGCCTGGATAATTTTTCGACGCGCAACCACGTGAACACTCCATCTCTTTCTAAGGACATAGATTTCACGTCATCTTATGCGACATCCACCAGCGCTCCACAAAGAGGCCGACGATGACGACGACAATGCCGACGCCCGCACCAATCGATGTTTCGACGATGCGGGGAACGAGCATCTCGTAATGCCTCGCGGGGTTCGCAAGATGCACCATGAGCAAGGCGAGCGGCGTGACGAATACGAGCCCAAATGAATAATTGCGCGTCACGAACATCTCCGCGAGGAACTGCATCGCGACGATCCACACGACTGTCTGCCACGGCTGACTCGGAAACGACATGAGGAACGCCGCGATGGCGACGCCAAGGACGGTCCCCACAACGCGGTGAAGGGCACGGTTGACCTGCCCCACGCGGCGGGTTTCTGAAAGAGGAGCCACGGCCGCCACTTGCGCCCAATATGGCGAAGGAATCATGAGCGCCGTTGAGATCGACCCCGCAATCAATGCCGCGCTCGCGAAGCGGCCCGCATCCTGTGCGTAATCGGCAACGCTCACGCGCTCCGGCACCGGCACCGGGCGGCCCGTGTTGGCCTCGCCGAGCACGTGAAAGAGCACGCTGAACGCTAAGGAAATCAGCACGCTTCCGCCGCCGAATACAAGCGGTATCCACAGCGGGAACACGTGCGGGCTCGTCGCGATAGCCGTCGCCGCAAAAACGAAGAAGAGCACGCCCCGCGGCCTCAGCGAAAAGCGAGGCACGAGGCCCGACGTCAGGGCCGCCACCATCGTGCCGACGATGACGACGATCCAGGCCCCAGGAAACGTCGGAACCAGCATCTCCGCGTGGCGCGCAGCGGTCGCGAAAACCTCGCACGCTACCAGGGCGCCTCCCGCAATGGCCTGTTGCCGCACGCGCTCGCGCGTGGGAACGAATCGGCCATAAAGCGAGCTGAAGGTGCCAAATGACGCAAAGAGTGAAAGATCAAGGCGTCCCAAGAAAAGGAGAATCACGAGGGGGACCGCAACCGAAAAGGAGATGCGCACCGCGGGGACGAACTCGCCTCGCGCCTCGCCGAGGGTCACAAAGGTCCGGGCGCTCGAGCCGACATGAACCCTCGCCTCGGCGGGAATCGCGTGCAGAAATGTCCGGCGATGACGAGAGACGCGGGGAGAAGGCACGTGCCTCAGGATAAAACCATTCGCGAGGCGCGCGCATCATCGCCCGCATCAACTCACGTTGTGAGGTGTTCGATCAAGATCTTGGCGCCCAGAGCGATGAGGACAAGGCCGCCCGCTACCGCGGCGGGAGTTCGGAATCGGGCCCCGACACGATGACCAATGATGACCGCAACGAACGACAGGGCGAAGGTGACGAGGGCGATGATCGCAGCCGCCTCAACGATGTTGACGGCGAGCATCGCGAAGGACACGCCGATCGCGGCGGCGTCGACGCTCGTGCCGATGCCCAGAAGAAGAAGTGTTTTGAGGTTGATCGCCGCTTGCTCGCCGCTAGCGTCTTCCTCCTCGACCACGAAAGCCTCACGGATCATGTGCGCGCCGATGAGCGCGAGCAGCGCGAAGGCGATCCAGTGGTCGATGGGGGCGAGCACCTGGGAGAACTGGGATGCGAGTGCCCACCCGAGCACGGGCATGAGGCCCTGAAACGCCCCGAACACGACGGCGATGAGGAGCGCCACGCGGTAGGACAACTGGCGCATGTGCACACCCTGCGTGAGAGCGGCGGCGAAGGCATCGGCGGCAAGGCCGACGCCCACGAGCAGGAGTGCGATGATGTCCACGTCTGTCAACACTTTCGCCTCGGCATGCGGTGTGTCTAGAGGAAAACGAAAGTGAGGACGTCCAAACAATTTGACGGAGAATAGCGCGCGGGCGATTCTTGACACGGGCCGTAGGGCCCTTCGCCGCCCGCCCACGAGAGGCTCACCCCGCATGAACGCCACGCCCGAACCAACCAGGGTCACCGAGGACTACCTCGCCGTCATCTGGAAGGCGAGCGAGTGGCCGGACGACGGGCACACCCCCGCAACGAGTGCGATCGCCTCCGCACTCGGGGTTTCGCTCTCGACGGTGTCAGCGCAGCTCAAACGCCTCGCGACCGACGGCCTTATCGACTACCACCCCTACGGCGCGATCGCCCTCACCGCCGAGGGCGAGACGATCGCGCGTCAGGTCGTGCGGCGACACCGGATCCTCGAAACCTTCCTCGTCGAGCACCTCGGCCTCGCGTGGGACGAGGTTCACGAGGAGGCAGACAAGCTCGAACACGCGACGAGCGACCGACTGATTGCGCGCATGGACGACATGCTCGGGCACCCCGCAGTCGACCCCCACGGCGATCCGATCCCGTGCGATATTCACGATGCGCCCGACCCCGGCGTTCCGCTCACGCGCTGCGAGAGGGGCGAGAGCGTAGTTATTTCGCGCGTCTCCGACGACAACCCGGACATCCTTCGCTACTGCGCGAAGCGCATGCTCGCCCCGGGCACCCGAATCACGATCCTCGAGGAAATGGATTCGACGGGCCTCATGAGCATCGAAGGTGGCGGGCAGCGCATCGAGTTGAGCGCTCAGATCGCGAACGCGATCAGGGCGGTTCCCGAAGCCGCTTAGGCGCGCAACCCGCGCGCTTCGGCTCGCGCTACCAGTCGCGCGACGAGCTTCGCCCTGTTCCTTTCGGAAATCGGGCGCCCGCTGAGGTGGTTATACACCCAAAGCCCAGCACTGAGAACGGATCCTCAAGTCGCTCTAAGTCGTCGTCGCTCTCGACATCCTCACTCGGGTTGAGAAGCCAGCGTTCATCAATCTCGTCCCATGCCCGCTCATAGTCACGGTGGCTCAGCGCCTGGATATTGAGAAGAATTTCTGCGAGGGGCTCTTCGCGCTCGAGGGCGACTACAAGGGCACGCTCACGTTCGGCCGGCGTGAGGTCTTCGGGGGCCTTCCCGCCGCTCACGCGGGCGAGCTCACGCTCCCACAGTTTCGCGGCGTACTGGTGAAGATCGACGAGGAGATCGTGACGAGAAGGGAAGTGATAGATGAGGCCCGACTTCGACATACCTGTGGCTGCCGCGAGCGAATCGAAGGTGAGGCCGTCAACGCAACCGGTCTCGGTGACGAGGTGGTACGCCACCTTAAGGGCGTACTCTTTCTTGCTGGATCTGGGCACGGGGGTCCTAGGGAGAAAAGGTTCAGCATTGAGGGGATGCCAATAAAGTAACAGTGTTCTGCACCGGTAAAGGCTAGGAACTACCTAACGCGAGGTATGACACATTTCTTACAAACGTAAGCCAGCGCTCTTTACATCTGTAAATCAGTGCTTTACGTTTGACCCGGTCGAAAAAACTGACACCTGTAAGAAAGAGCAGAGTCGAGGCCCCATGTCTGTCCTGTATGCCGCACGGCGTGCCCTCAGCCATCACGTCGAGGAGACGCCGATCGATCCGCGTGCTCAAAAATCGCGCGAATCGCTCATCCGCGTCATGGTCGACGCCCTCGACGAAAACCCGCAGCCCCCGAGCGTCTCCGAACTTGTTCGACGCGCCGGCGCGAGCCGCCCCACCTTCTACCAGCACTTCGGGGACATTCCCACGCTCATGCACGCCGCGGCTATGGCTCGCCTCGAAGAAGCCTTCGCGACGCTCCCCCAACAGGCGTCGGACAACCCCGACCACCCCGAAAACTGGACCCGCTCCGCCGCCGAAAGCTCTACGGCGCTCTTCACGCACCTGAGCGAGAACCGCGCGTTTTACCTCGCGGTTCTCGACGGCCCGAGCGGGCGCGCCGCCGAAAGCGAACTCACGCGCTTCCTTGCAGGGCGCATGCTCGGCATCGGCACGCTCCGCGACGCACTGACCCGTCTCACCGGTCCCCGCGCCGCGCGCTACGCCGAGTTCCTCTCGGCGGGCCTCATTTCGCAAGCTGCCAAGGACCTCCGCGACGACCTCCCGGTCACAGCGATGGTCGAAACGACAACCGACTTCCTCGCGGCCGCGACTGGCCACAAGGCCGCCTAAGGAGAACGTTTCATGTCACAGAACAATCTGAAGGCAATGCGCACGGCCAAGGCCAATTCCATCGCACGGCGCCTCCGCAGTTCCGGAAACAGCCTTTCCATCATTCGCGTCATGATCCTCGTGATCGGCGTTTCGCTCGTTCCGCTCGTGTACGCGGCGCTTCTCACGTGGTCGAACGTCGACCCCATCAACAGGCTCCACCAGGTGCCCGCCGCCGTCGTCAACCTCGACAAGGGCAACACCGACCCCGACCTCGACCTCGGCGACGAGCTGACCGATGAACTCCTCGATTCGACCTCGAACAACAACCTCGACTGGACGGAAATGTCCGAGTCGCGCGCCAACAAGGCGCTCCAGGACGGCGAGATCTACGCGGTCTTGAGAATCCCCGAGAACTTCAGCACCAACGTCGCCTCTGTTGGAAACGACGACCCCTCGACGGCCGCGAAAGCCGAACTCTCAATCACGACCAACGACGCGAAAAATATGATCTCGGGCAACCTCGCCCAGAGCATCCTCACGAAGGTCACGGATTCGCTCAACGAAAAGGTGAGCGACGAGTACCTCCACAACATCTACGCGGGCTTCAACGATATGCACGACTCGCTCTCGGATGCCGAGGACGGCGCCGGGCAGCTCGCCGACGGCTCTTCTGACGCAAAAGACGGCGCCGACAAGCTCGCCGACGGCACCGCGAACGCGAAGGATGGTTCCGGTCAGCTCGTGGACGGAACGGCTGCAGCGAAGGACGGCACTGCCCAGCTTGCCGACGGCACCACGACCGCGAAAGACGGCTCCGGCAAGCTCGTCGTGGGTCTCGGCGACCTCAAGGACGGCACCGTCACCCTCGCGAACGGCGCGAACACCCTCGCGAATGGCACAACTCAGCTCAAGGATGCGACGGGGCGCGCCGCGGTTGGCGCAGGCGATCTCGCGAACGGCGTGGGCCGGCTGGATTCGGCCGCGGGTCAACTTTCCGACGGTGCCTCGCAGGTCAACAACGGCGCGATTCGCCTGCGTGACGGCCTCACGGACGCCCAGGATGGCTCCGCGAAACTTGCCGAGGGCTTGAACGAACTGAACTCAAAGACTTCGATCCTCCCCGGAGCGGTCGCGGAGCTCAAGAAGGGCTCGGCGGCCCTCGCCGATGGCTCCGAGCTCATCGCCGAACGCATGGAGGACCTGAGCGATCGTGGGCCCGCGATCGTTGATGACCTGCACAAGGTCAAGGACAAGACTCGCGGCGCGCACGACGAGGCCGTCGAACTCAAGAAACTCACGGTCGAAGACGTCGAGGGCACCGAAGACTACGCGGAATCGCTCGCGGACATTCAAGAACACTGGGACGAGATGGATCCCGAGCAGCAAAAGCTCGCGATCGATGGTCTCAAGAGCGGCGCCGATCAGATTGCGGAACGCTCTCGCAAGATCAACGCTGGCGTGAGCGACCTCGACCTCAAGATCATCGTTCCCCTCGACGTTGCCGCGCACGCACTCGATAACAAGGTCAACGAACTTCCCGCACTCTTCGACCACGCGGCTGAGAAGTCCCGAGAAGTCGCCGACAAATTCAAGAGACTCGACGACGGAGTAGGCGAGCTCGACGCGAAATCGACCGAGCTCGTGGATGGCATCAACCAGCTCGCGACCGGCGCAAACACGCTCGATGACGGCCTCGGGAAGCTCTCGAATGGTGCCGGCGACCTGACAAACGGCACGGGTCGTTTGGCGGATGGCACGAGCCAACTCAAGGACGGAACGGGCACGGCGTACGCGGGCGCTTCGACCCTCGCCGACGGCGCCTCGAAGCTCGACGCCGCGAGCGGAAAACTCAACGACGGCGCACAGCGCCTCGCGACGGGCTCGAGTGACCTCACAACCGGCGCAGGCAAGCTTCAGGACGGCGCCATAAAGCTCGATGGCGGCATCGGCAAGCTCAACGATGGCGCCGTGAAGCTCCACGACGGCTCCATAAAACTCAATGACGGCGCCGTGAAGCTCAACAATGGCCTCGGCAAACTCAATGACGGCGCGACCGAACTCGGCGGCGGCCTCGGCAAACTCAAGGACGGCGCGAATGAGCTCCACGACGGCCTTGCCGATGGTGTCGCGCAAGTGCCGAATTACTCCACGTCTGAGAAGGATCATCTCGCGAGCGTTGCCTCTCAGCAGGTAGACCTGTCGAAGCACCGCCTGCACGAGGTTGAAAGCTACGGCTACGGCCTTGGCCCGTACTTCATGACGCTTTCGCTATGGATCGGCGCGCTCGCGTTCTTCCTGGTGTTCCCGGCCCTGAGCGGTCGCCGCGTGGGCAGCAACATGCCTGCCGCAATGGTCGCCCTCGCGAGCTACCTTCCGGGTGCCTTGGTGAGCGTGCTTCAGTCGGTGCTCATGGTTTCGACCGTGCACTTCCTCGTGGGGATCGACATGATGCGTCTTGGCCAGGCGTTCCTTATTTCGTTCATCGCCTCGCTCACGTTCATGGCTCTCAACCAGGCACTCGTCGCGTGCTTTGGCCCCGTGGGGCGCTTCATGTCGCTCATCTTCACGGTGCTTCAGCTCGCGTCGGCGGGCGCTACGTACCCGATCGAGACGACTCCGAAGTTCTTCCAGATCATCAGCCCGTACCTGCCCTTCACGTCGGTCGTGAACGCATTGAGAGTCGCGATCGCGGGCGGCTCGATCAACTTCGCCCACCTCATTTGGGTCATGGTTGCCTACTCGGCGATCGCCCTCGTGATGCTCTTGTTCGGTATCCGTGCGAAGCGCCGGGTGGAGAAAATCAAGAAGAAGCTTCACGACCGTGTCGAGAGCGCGGCTCAGGACGAAGCGTCGGCTGGAGAGGGTGCAGAAGGCGCTGAGGAGTCCGACGGTTCTTCGGATACGGAGGATGCTCCGCAGCCCGGTGATGCTGAGAGCGCCGAGGACACGGAGGACACCGAGCAGTCCGCGGATGCTGAGGAGCAGCAGGACGCTGGTGAGGCGACCGAATCCGAAACGCTCGAGAGCGATGAGGATTCGGCACCCAGGGAGAAGGCCTGACGGGCACCGGGCGCGAGTTATCCACAATCGGGGGTCCGACGCCTGCCAAGGCACACCTGTTTCCGTAGGATCAAAGCATGACGCTTCCCTCCCATCCGTTTCAGGTCAATCTTCACGCGGTCGTCGAGCTTCTGAGCACGCACATCTACTCGAATCCGCGCGTGTTCCTGCGCGAGCTCATTCAGAACGCTCGCGATGCGATCATGACGCGCATCGAGGCGGGCACGCTGACCCTCGATGATGCCCTCATCCAGGTGACGCCCGTGGGCCCCGAATCTGGCGAGCTCGTTGTCACCGATAACGGCGCGGGCATGCACCGCGAGGAAATGGCGGAGCTCCTCTCGACCGTCGGCCAATCGAGCAAGCGGGACATTTTCGACTTGCCTCGCACGGATCGGCTGGGGCAGTTCGGCATCGGGCTGCTGAGCTGCTTCATGGTGAGTGATGAAATCGTGGTCGAAACCCGCCCCGCCTCCGGTGGGGAGGCGAGCCGTTGGGTGGGCCGCAGCGACGGCACGTTTACGCTCGAATCTCTCGAGGGTTCGGCCGGCTCTCACGTCACGGTCGGCACGAGCGTGCGGCTCACTCCCCGGCCCGATGCTCTCGAGCTCACGTCATACGTCCGCGTGTGGGAGCTCGCGACCACGTTCGCGGAGTTCCTCCCCGTGACGCTCGAGGTCTGCGGGCCGCGTGGAACCGAGCGTTTCGTCAACCGCACCCCGTTTTTCACCCGTCACCTCTCCCCCGGGGTGCTCCCCTCGGCGGCAGATGCTCCCGTGGAGGGCAGCGAAGATGACCTTCACACTTGGGCCCTCGAGCGGGATCTCGAGCACCTCGCCGAGTACGGAACTGAACTTCTCGGTGCACAACCCCTCGACATAATCGACATTTCCGTTCCCGAAACGGGCACGCGAGGAACCGCTTTCGTCCTTCCCGCCTCTCCCTCCCCCGGCGCGCGGCAGGCCACGCGCGCCTACATGGGCGGGCTTCTCGTCTCCGAAGCCCTCCCCGATCTCCTGCCCGAATGGGCTTTTTTCGTGCGAGTCGTTCTCGATTCCACGGGGCTGACCCCCACCGCCTCGCGTGAGAGTTTCGTCAACGATGAGGCGCTCGCGGTCACGAAGCGCGCGATTGCCTCGACCTTGCGGGCCTGGATCCTCTCGCTTGCGGAGAGCGATCCGCGCGGCCTCCAGCGTTTCCTTGCCATCCACGACTTGGCCCTGCGCTCCCTCGCCGTTCACGATGTGGAGCTCGCGCGGATCGTGCTGCCTCATTTCACGTTCGAGACGAACCAGGGGCGCATGCTCGTGAGCGAAATCGTCGAGGCGAACCCGCGTGTGCGCTACGCCGAAACAACGGAGGAATTCCGCCAGCTCGCGGGCGTGGTCCCGAGCGACCAGGTCGTCGTCAATGCCGGCTACGTATACGAAAAAGATCTCATGCGGATGCTCGGCGAGACTATTGCGTCCGCGAGCGCCGCGCCCATCACCCTTGGCGATGTGATCGCGCAGTTCGGGGCGGTGTTCGGTCCCGACAAAGAGGCCGCCGAACGCGTGCGCGCATTCGCCGAAACCGCGTTGTTTGGTCTCGATTGCGACGTTCAGGTGCGCGCGTTTACTCCCGAGGATGTCCCGGCCCTCTACGTCGTTGATCCCGATGTTTTGAGGGGCATGGAGCTGCGCCGCCTTGAGGAATCGACGAGCGGTTTCTGGGGAGATCTCATGCGTGAGGTCACGGCCTCCTCACCGGAAAGGGAGCGTGCGCCGAAAGGCCCAGACTCGAGTCTGCCCACCCTTGCCACGCTCGTTCTCAACTGGAATAGCCCCCTCGTGAAGATGCTCGCGGGCATCGAGGGCGAGGATCAGGTGGTGGCCTCGCGAACGGTGCGGCTCATCTACGTGCAGGCGATGCTCGCGGGGCACAACCCGCTGAGGCCCGCGGATCGCGCGATCCTCAACGAGTCCCTTTCCGACATGCTCGCGCTTTCCACGAATCTCATGCGGCGCGATCTCTCGATCGAGGATTTTCTCGAACCGGGCGAAGGCACCGAAAGTTAGGCTGGGACCATGCGCGAACTCCAAGCATCGATTATCAACGAGATGGGCGTGAAGCCCCAGATCGACCCTGCGGCAGAGGTCGAACGCCGCGTCGCTTTCCTGACCGAGTACCTGCGTTCGACCGGCGCGAACGGCTTTGTGCTCGGCATTAGCGGCGGCGTCGATTCGACTCTCGCGGGCCGCCTCGCTCAGCTCGCGGTTCAGAAGGTGCGTGCCGAGGGCGGCGACGCTCATTTCATCGCGGTGCGCCTGCCCCACGGGGTGCAGCACGATGAGGCCGATGCGGCCGCGGCAATGGAGTGGATCGGCGCGGACCGCGAGATGACCATCAACATCAAAGGCGCTGCGGATGCACTTCGCCAAGAGTTTGCGTCTGCGGCGGGGCATGAGACGAGCGACTTCAACGCGGGCAACATCAAGGCGCGCCTGCGCATGGTCGCTCAGTACGCGATCGGCGGTGACGAAGGGCTCCTCGTGATCGGCACCGACCACGCCGCCGAGTCCACGGTCGGGTTCTTTACGAAATTTGGCGACGGTGGCGCGGACATCCTTCCTCTCTACGGGCTCAACAAGCGCCAGATCCGCTCGCTACTCGAGCATCTGGGCGCACCGGATCCGCTCTGGACCAAGGTGCCGACCGCCGACCTGCTCGATGGCAACCCCGGGCGCACGGACGAGGACGAGCTCGGCGTGAGCTACGACGACATCGACGACTACCTCGAAGGCCGCGACATCCCCGCGCCCTCTGCAGAGAACATTGAGCGCCGCTATCTCTCGTCCCGCCACAAGCGCACAACGCCCGTGACCATCACCGACACGTGGTGGAAGGGCACCCCGGAGTCGCGATGAGCGAAACAGAGACCTTCGAAAGCCTCGCGCGCCGCTTCGACTCCCCCGCGCCCATGCCGCCCAGGGAGCGGTGGGAGATCGGCAAGCGCGCCGAGCGGCTCGCGGAGGAGCGAGGCGATAAGCGAGCCCTGTACGAGATCCGCATGAGGCTCGTAGGTTTCGCCTTCCAGGCAGCCGAGGCCACGGAGCAACTCACGCTGTTCCTGTGGTGCGCGCACATGCACGATTCCGATCCCACTCGCTACCCCGTGCGTCCTCTCGAGACTCAGCCGGACGTCGACCTCCTGTGGTGGTACAAGTGGCTCACGGTCATGCTTCTGAGCTACCCCCAGTACTCGCTTTCCCAGGTGCGTTCCGCGCTCGACATGATGCGCGCCGCCTATCAACGCGAAGGAGCCGGAGAAGCCGGAATCCTGTGGGCTGAACTCTCTTTCGCGCTCGAGACGGGCAATGTCGACGAAGCCCGCGAGGTTCTCACTCGCATCAAGGCGTGCCCTCCCGACGAATACTCCAATTGCGACGCGTGCGCGAGGGCGCAGGAAGCCACGATTTTGTGGCAGATCGACGAGCCGGAGGCAGCACTTCGCCTCGTGGACGAAATCCTCGACCGGGGCTACGAGTGCGCGGAAGAGCCCCAGTCGATCGCCTCGGAGGCGTTGTTCGCGTTCGCGCGCGCCGGGAGGCTTCCCGAGGCCGCGGCACTCGCGGAGTTTTCGTACCCGCTGATCATGTCCTCACCGATGCATCTCAGCCACCAGATCGACCACATGCTGTTCCTTCTCGCGACGGGCAATGTGCGCATGGCGGCGATGTTCTTCGTGCGCCACTTGCCGAACGTACGCCACGAGGGTCTCGCCCCGAGCATGTACCTTGCGGCGCTCAAGCAGTTAATCGTGGTGGCGAGCGAGCTTACGCGCGCCGGGTACGGCGCGATGGCGATCGAGGGTCTCAACGGCGAAGACACAACCGTCGAGGAGTTCATTGAAGCGGCGCGCAGCACGGCGCTTCCCCTTGCCGAAGCGTTCGATAAGCGCGATGGCACGAATGACCGCGCCGTCTCGGTCACCGAGGCAGGCCGCACTCCGCTCGAGCGCTTCTCGTTCGAACTCGGCGGCTGAATCGATCCTCGGGAAAGCGGCTCACGTCCCGCAGAAGCTCGTGAAGAATCGAGCGTGAGCCGGTGGCGCCTCGAGGTCCTCGAATCCGTCGCGGCGCGTCCACGGGTCGCGAATCGCGGCAAGGAGGCGCTCGAATTTTCCCCGCTCGCCGCGCTCGACGTCGCGCAGTGCTGCCTCGACGTGGTGGTTGCGGGGAATGTAGATCGGGTTCGTCTCGCGCATGAGCGCCTCCGCGCGCTCGAGGCTCGTTCCCCCGCGCGAGCGAAGCTCCTCGAGTTCAGCTCGCCACGCGCTGCCCGCGGCAAACTCTCCGTCGATGCTTTTTCCTTCGGCGAGGGCCCTGAAAAACAGGGTGAAGTCCATGTGCTCGCGCTCGAGGGACTCGAGGGTGTTCGCAACGAACTGCGCCAACGCGACGTCCGGTTCCGCCTCGATTCCGAGCTTTCGCGCGAACACTCGCGTGAAGGCAGCGCGGTACTCCTCCTCAAACTCCGCTAGTACCGCACTCGCGTCGTTGATCGCGCGCTGCGGATCCGGGTCGATGAGGTCGAGCAGGGCTTCGGCGAAGCGCGCGAGGTTCCACTGCGTAATGGCCGGCTGCTGGTCGTAGGCGTAGCGGCCGCCGGTGTCGATCGAGCTGAAGCACGCCCCGGCCTCGTACCGATCGAGGAAGGCACACGGCCCAAAGTCGATCGATTCGCCCGCAACGCTGACGTTGTCGGTATTGAGAACGCCGTGCACGACCCCCACCCCCATCCACTGGGCCACGAGCCGAGCCTGGCGTGCGGCAACGCCGCGAAGGAGAGCAAGGGCAGGCCTCCGGCGAGCGTCGGCACTCTCTTCCCATCCGGGGTAGTGCCGATCGAGGACGAATCGCACGAGCGTGTCGCGCGTATCAGCCGCGATTGCTCCCTGATCGCCCGCGATCTTCACGAACTGAAAGGTGCCCACGCGAACGTGGCTTGCAGCCGTGCGCACGAGGATCCCCGCGGGTTCCGGCTCGGGTGCGCGGCGCCTGATCCGCTCCCCCGTCTCGAGAACCGCGAGCGCGCGGCTCGTGGGAATGCCGAGGGCGTCAAGCGCCTCCGAGATGAGGTATTCGCGATACATCGCGCTGAGCGGCGCCTTGCCGTCCGATCCAGGGCGCGAGAACGGCGTGAGCCCGCTGCCCTTAAGGTGCACGTCCACGATCGCATCGCCACAGGTCAGCTCGCCCATGAGGTGGGCGCGGCCGTCGCCGAGGACGGGCGAGAAGGTGCCAAACTGGTGACCCGAATACGCCATGGCGTGCGCGCTGTGCGCATTCGCAAAGCTGCGTACGAGGCTCTCGACCGCCTCGATTTCCGCCCCGGAATCAATCCCGAGCTCCCTCGCGAGCGGCGCATTCGCGGCCCCCACGCGCGTATCGGTGGGGATGCTGGGCGCGCACTCGCGCACGAGATCGGGAAACTCGCGCGCGAACTGGGTGGTCAGTGGCGGAAACTGGGAAGGCACACCACCACGCTACAGGGTCCGTTCCGACGCTTGCTCATCTAGCGTCGGACCCACGTCCGTGAGCGCTTGACCACTACACTTTCGGTATGCCGCGCTTTTCTCGCGCCGACGTCTATCGGCGCCAATACAAAGCGATCGTCGCCATCTTCGCCGCGTCCTGCATGCTCGTCTCGATTGGCACGCTCGTGAGCACCATTGCGGCCGGGCAACCGTCGGACCAACGGGCGGTCCCCGCCGCCCCCGCACCCGTGAAGGCGCGCGTGATGACCATCCCGGACACCCCCGCGGATCCCTCCGCTCTCACAAATCTGCCGCGCGGGGTGGATCTGCGCGAGGGCGAAAGCCTCGGCATCGATGTGTCCTCGCACCAAAAGACGATTGACTGGGGCGATGTCGCCGATGCGGGCGTGAGCTTTGCGTACATCAAGGCGACCGAGGGCACCGGCTATACCGACCCGAAGTTTGCCGCGAACTGGGAGGGCGCCACGAAAAACGGCATCACCCCGGGCGCCTACCACTACTTCACGCTGTGCTCCCCCGGCGCGGACCAGGCACGCGATTTCTTGAAGGCAGCCCCGCCGGATTCGGTTGCGCTTCCACCCGCCCTCGACCTCGAGTTTGATGGCGCGTGCGACGAACGCCCCGAGGCGCAGCACGCAAACGCGGAGGTCGCTGACTTCGTGAGCATTGTCGAAAAGGCGTGGGGGCGAAAGCTCGTGATCTACTCGAGTGCCGAGTGGCGGCGCCACTACGATCTCCCGCACGCCGAAGGCCGCCCAACCTGGCTTTTTTCCGGGTCGTCGCGACCCGAGGAGGATCGCTGGGCGGTATGGCAGCTGCGGTTTGACGGCACAGTCGACGGAATTTCCACGAAGGTCGATATTGACGTAATTCGGCCAGCGCATCTCAGAGGAGATTAAAAGATGACGAGGCGCATCAGCGTCGTACTTTTTGACGGCTTCGAGCTTCTTGACGTCTGCGGGCCGGTTGAGCTTTTGAGCCACGTCGAGGGCATCACGCTCGACTTTGTGGGGCCCGAGGCGGGTCTCGTCTCGAGCGCGCAGGGCCTTCGCGTGGAGTGTGGCCGTTCGTTTCGGGAGCTCTCCAAGGAGCCGATCGACATCCTTCTCGTCCCGGGAGGGCCCGGCACGCGAACGCTCGTCGACGATGCGCCGTTTCTCGCGTGGCTGACCGAGGCCGGCGCGCGTGCCCGGCTCCTCGCGTCCGTGTGCACTGGCTCGGCGCTCCTCGCTGCGGCCGGGCTGCTCGAAGGCTACCGCGCAACGAGCAATAAAGCCGCGTTCGAGTGGGCGCGCACCTTCGGTCAGACGGTTGCCTGGCAGAGGGAGGCTCGCTGGGTTGAGGATCGCGATCGGTGGACGTCCTCGGGCGTTGCCGCGGGCATGGACATGACGGCCGCGCTCATCGCCTCGCTTTGCGGAGCCGAGGCACGTGATCGGGCCCTTGCGAAGGCCGAATACACGGCCACCACCGATAGCGATTCGGATCCCTTCGCCGCCGCGCTCCCTCTGCCCTGAGGGCGTGCACAGCGGGGCGGCAGGCCCTCACAACTGGCGGAGGCGGTGCCAGCGAGAGACCCAGTTTTCGACATCGACGAGAGGCACGAGAAGCGGAGGTTCCTCGCTTGAGGCGGGCCGCAGCGAAGCGTCACGGACCGCCGCGCTGTTTTCGCGGCGCGCCCGAGCGTTGTAGTCCTCGAGGTATTCGCGCACCGCGTCTTGCGATGGGAGCGAGCGAAGAGTGTGCGCGAGCATATCGTGTTCCTTGCGCAGCACCACAGTGGCGGGCAGTAGCGCCTCGCGATCGAATTCGCCGGAGGAAATGCGCGATTTAATCCACCAGTCGGGATCGTGCACGTCCGGAAGCTCGAGCTGCGCACCCGCGAGGGGAAGGTTGTCAAAAACGCCGGCAGCGGCGGCCCGATCGGCAGCCGTCGGAATGAACCCCGCGCCCTCCCCCATGGCACCGAGCCATGCGTTTGTGTGGGAGCCCGAGGGTGTCTCCTCACTCATGCTGCTCAACCCCTCACCCGAGTACACGCGTGCAGATACGCGAAAGCCCCTCCCGTAGGAGGGGCCCGCATGGGGTGCGCAAGGGGGGACTTGAACCCCCACGCCCGCAAAGGCACACGGACCTGAACCGTGCGCGTCTACCAATTCCGCCACTTGCGCGGGAACTTCGACACCGGGTTTCACGGCACACCGAGATCGAAGCGCTCCCTAATATAGCCCCACCGCCTCGCGCGCGCGAATCCGCGCACGGGCCAGGTGGGCAACGCCACGGGGTGAACTAGTCGTCGGTAGGCACCTGTGTCACGACGAGCACGCCCGAATCCTGAGAATTGAGGATCGTCGCTGCGATGACCGTGGCCTCTGCCTTGCCCCATTCCGCCTCGATCGGGCACACCTGGGAGTTGCGGCCGTCAGCGATCGACATCTCACCCGCACACTCGAACTTCGAGATGGGCATTTCGAGGGACTGCATCGCCTTGAGCGCCTTTTCGGACACCGTCGCGCCGTCCACGGGAGAATCGACGGCCCACATGTCACCGATGCCGTAGGCAAGAACCTCGGTTCCGGGTTCGGTGAACTTCCCGCTGAGCGAGGCATCAAAGTCGTTGTCAAAGGCGACGAGAAGGCCCGGGCCCTGCACATTCGAGAAGGTGCCGTAGGCGTAGGCCTCGCGGGTCCTGTCCCCTGTCGTCACCGTGCAGTGGGTCTTCGGCTTGCCCGCGGTGATGTCAATATCGCCATCGCACTCCACGGTTGCCTCACCGCCATCATCGAAGACGCTCGAGATGGACGTAGCGATCACGTCACGGCTGAAGGGGAAGTCGCCGATATCCGGATTGGTGTCCTCAGTGAAGTGAGCGATTATCGCGGGAGCCGCGCCCACCTTCGCTTCAGGTTCGGAAGAAGCGGTTGGGCTCGAGCTCTCGCTCGGCGTTGCGCTCGCATCCTCGCTCGCGCTCGGCTCCGCACTCGGCTTGTCGCTTTCTTCGGCCGAGGGAATCTGGGTGGGGCTCGGCTTCGCCGTTTCGGGTGCGTGGGTGGGGGTCTCGGTTGGCGTGGACACCTCACCACCCGTAGCCCCGCACGAAGCGAGCACAAGCGCGGCGGCGAACGCGGCGGATGCGCCGCGGAACGTAGACCTCATCGACATGGAAATCTCCTCTAGACATGGGCACGAGGGAAGTGCGTGCTGACATATCTTCCCGCGCCCCACGCAAAAAGTAAAGACTTTGCAAAGTGTGGAGGTTGTGAAGGAAAGGCCGCACGCTCGAGCGGCAGGCAGGGTCCGACGGCTACCAGGCGCCTTACGAGGCCGCGCCGCTAAAACACCGCTCGCACACAAGGGATTCGCGCCGCGACAAGCGACAGTGCCCACGAAAGCCCGAGCACGAGCACCCATGCGCCCACGCACGCGAGCGTTCCGCTCGAGTCGAGCCCGGGCACTAGGAGGCGCACACCGATGAGCACAACGAAATGGCACAGGAACACGCCGAACGACGCATCGCCGAGGCGCCGCAACACACCCTGCACACGATCGGAAACCTCCCACTCGCGGCTCACGGCAAGAAGGCCCGCCACAAGCGCAAACGAGGCACCGACATTCAAGGGTGAGCGGTAGTTGCCGCTGACGATCTTGCCCCATCCCTCGTTCTCAATACCGAGACCGCCACACACGCCAAGAGCCACGAGCAGCGCGATACCGAGGGCGAGCACGGCGGGCGCAAGGCGCCGTCGGACCGGGTGGGCGAACGCGACGTGACCGGCAAGGTAGTGCCCTACGTAGAAAATCCAGTAGGTGAGCACCGCCCCGGAAATCACACCCGTGGGTTGCCCGACCGCCTCAAACGCGTTCGGAGCAAGATACACAGACAAACCCCACGCGAGGCTCACACCGGTGGCAGCCCACGCACGCGCTTTCGAATGCGCAACGAACGAGCCGAGCACGGGGGTAATGATGGACAGTCCCATGATGAGCCACAGAAAGTACAGCTGCGGGGACTGATCCCCCATGAGCGCTTCCTTGCCTAGCCGCTCCGCGGTCAGGTCGCGACCCAGAACCACGCCATTGATCACAACGCCATACACGAGCGTCCACACGATGGTCGCGGGAATGAGCCGCGCGAAACGCGAACGTAGAAACGGCCATGCTCCATTGCGCATCGCCACCGGAGCGAGGTTCAGGGCGCCGGAGATCATGATGAACACGGGCACTGCAGCGTTCAGCATCGAGCGGAACACAACGAGAGCCCAGGGGGCACCTTCGGCAGTGGCGGCGGGCGCGAGACAGTGGATGCCTACGACAGCGACGATCGCCGAAATACGCACAACATCGAGCATTGGCACATAGCGCCGCTGAGGTGTCGAAGGCATGGGATCAAGGTTACGAGAAGTCGGCGCGCGCCTTTTCAGCCTCGGCAAAGCTCGCGTCGATGGCCTCAACGCTAATGCGGTGGCGGAACACGAGCACGTACGCGAGGGTCACGAGCAGCACGAACGGGATGCCCACCATGGCCGCGAGCTGCATGCGCTCAACGGCGATCACCGTCGAGATCACGAAAAGGAGGCCGGCAATGCCCGCGATCGCCGTCACCACGCCACCGGGCATGCGGAATAATTCGCGGCCGTCGCGCGTGCGGTGATAGACCACGTAGGTCACCAGGATCAAAACCCACACGATGACCGCCGAGAAGATCACGGTCGACATGATGAGGGGGAACAGGCCGCCGATGCCCGTCATCGCAAGCACCACGACGACGAGGATCCCGCATGCGTGCACGATGATGCCGGGCAGCGGAATGCCGCGCCTGGTCGTGCGCTCGAGCATTTGCGGGGCGAGCGAATCCGCGGCGAGCGAGTGAAGAAAGCGCGAGCCCGCATACACGTTGGCGTTCGCGGCGGAAAGCGCGGTGATCACCACGATGAGGTTCGTGAGGCCCGCCGCGGCGGGAATCCCGAGCTCGTGGAACACCATGACGAACGGCGACAGGCGCACGTCACCAGCGGCACCCGAGGCCTCTTTCCACGGCACGAGCGCGACGATAATCCCGATCGCCACGACGTAAAAGAAGCTCAATCGAACCACGGTCGACTGCGCGGCCGTGCGGATCGACCGCGCGGGATCCTTCGCCTCTGCGGCCGAGATCGACAGCATCTCGATGCCGCCGAAGGAAAACATCACGAGCGCCATCGAGACCCACACGCCTTTGAAACCAAAGGGCATGAAGCCACCGTCGTTCGTCCAGTTCGAGACCCCGGCAGCAGGTGTTCCCGGGAGCCCGAAGAACACGAGACACAGCCCCACGAGAATGAAGACGACGACCGCGATGACCTTGATGCTCGAAAGCCAAAACTCGATCGTGCCGAAGCTCTTGACGCTCACCACGTTGATCGCAACGACGATCGCGCCGAGGATCGCGACCCCCGCCCACTGAGGAAGATCCGGAGCCCAGAACTGGAGATACAGGCTGCACGCATACAGTTCTGCGGCGGTCACCCCGACCGTCACGATCCAGTAGAGCCACCGCACGAGATACCCCCAAAAAGGCGAGAGGTAGCGCGCGGCGAGTGTGCCAAATCCACCCTGGACGGGGTGACGCGAGGCCATCTCGCCCATCGCGAGGGCGATCGTCATGGCAATGGCGGAGCCGATCGCAAAGCTGATGATCACGGCGGGACCGGCCACGGCGATCGCATCTCCGGAACCGAGGAACAAGCCGGTACCGAGTGCGGAGCCCATCGCGATCATGGCCATCTGCCGATGCGTAAGTGATCGGGAAAGGTGGCCGTGTTCGTGGGGATCGCCGGCCGTAGGCGGGTGTGAGGATTGGGAGGTCATTGCATAAATGTATTCAATTTTTTGGCAGGGCGCGCGAAAGACCACCAGATGACACGAAAAAGCGGCGGGGGTGGACCCGCCGCTTCCTCGTTCGCTCTCATTCGAGCGTTTACGCTATGCCGTTCAGGCGCGCGCACCCTTCGCGGCAACGACCTGGACAACGAGGTTTGCGTAAACCTCTTCGTGCAGGCGCACCGTCACGGTGTACTCGCCGAGCGACTTGATCGGCGCGGTGAACTCGACCTTGCGGCGATCGATCTCGCGATCGAAGCCAGCCTTAACGGCCTCGGCAACCTCGGCGGCGGTCACGGCGCCAAAGAGGCGGCCGTTCTGGCCCGCGCGCTCGGCCACGACGACCGGCTTGGTCTGGAGGAGGTCACGCAGTGCCTGCGCATCCTCGAGCGACGCCACGGCGCGCTTCGAGTTTGCGGCAGCCATCTGCTCGAGCTGACGCTCAGCGCCCTTGGTCCACGGCGTGGCAAGGCCGCGCGGCAGAAGGTAGTTGCGCGCGTAGCCGGCCTTGACCTCGACGACATCGCCGGGGCCGCCGAGCTTGGAAACCTCGTTGGTGAGGATGAGCTTGGTAGTAGCCATTTTTCTCTATCCTTCCTTGGCTCAGCGACCGGAGGTCGAGTAGGGAAGGAGGGCGATCTCGCGGGCGTTCTTGACGGCCTTCGCGATCTTGCGCTGCTCCTGGACACTGACGCCGGTCACGCGGCGTGCACGGATCTTTCCGCGATCCGAAATGAACTTACGCAGAACCGCGGGGTCCTTGTAGTCGATGTTCTCGATACCGGCGCTCTTGAGCGGGTTCTGCTTCTTCTTGGGCTTACGAAGCTCTGGCTTCGCCATCGTGGTGCTCCTTTGAGTGAGGGGAGCCCGGGCTTTCTACCCGGGATGGAATGGATAAATTGAGGATGTGTGCCGAGTGGCACGGCGCGATTTAGAAGGGCGGTGGCTCTTCAGCGCCGCCGTTGCTCCAGGGATCGATATCGGCGGGGTTCTGGCCGCCCTGCGGTCCACCCTGGGCGCCACCGCGGTTACCGCCGTAGCCTCCCTGGTTGGAGTAGCCGCCTTGGCCGCCACCGTAGTTGCCGCCACCGCTGTTACCACCGTTGAAACCGCCACCGAAGTTTCCGCTGCCGCCGCGCTGAGTGCGGGTCGGCTTCGCGGTCGCGTAGCGAAGCGAAGGACCGATCTCGTCGACCTGGAGTTCGATCGAGGTGCGGTTATTGCCTTCGCGGTCGGTGTAGGAGCGCTGCTGGAGGCGGCCCTGAACGATCACGCGGGTGCCTTTCGTAAGGGACTCGGCGACATTCTCGGCTGCATCGCGCCAGATGGAGCAGCGCAGGAAGAGAGCTTCGCCGTCCTTCCATTCGCCCGACTGACGGTCGAACGTGCGGGGGGTCGACGCGACGGTGAACGACGCGACGGGAATCCCCGAGTTCGTAAAGCGCAGCTCGGGATCGGCGGTCAGGTTTCCGACGACGGTGATGACGGTATCGTTCGCCATGACTCTCCTTCAGCTGATGGTGCGGTGTGGCTTATAAACGAGATTTTTACTTCTCGTCGACGCGCATGAGCTTCGTGCGCAGAACGGACTCGTTGAGGCCGAGCTGGCGGTCGAGCTCCTTGGCGGTCTCGGGCTTCGAGGTGAAGCTCAGGACGACGTAGATGCCTTCCTGCTTCTTGTCGATCTCGTAGGCGAACTTGCGCTTGCCCCACACGTCGGTGTTGTCGACGGTGCCGCCCTCAGCAGGAACAACCTTGATGAGCTTCTCAAAAGTGGTGTCCACGGTACGCTCGTCGATCGACGGGTCCAGGATCACAACCATTTCGTACTTACGCATGTGTAAATCCCCACCTCCTGTGGTCTATCGCGGCCACGGTCCTTCCGTGGCAGGAGGGTCATGCATGCGCCTGCGGTTTTCCACAGACTTCCCAAGTCTAGCGGCTCGCCCGGGTTCGGGGAAGGGGGTCCAACGGTGGCCTGGACCTCACCGCTACCGAGGTTCTTTCGGCGTCGCGGTCGGCTCAACGGGTTTGTCGTTGCCGCGCGTCGGCTGTACCTTCGGCGTCTCCGGCTTTTCGCTCGGTTCAGGCTTCGGTTCGGGCTTCGGCTTCGGCGCTGGCGATGCCGGCTTCTCCTCGGACGGAGAAGGAGACGGCTCGGGCGCCTCCTGCGACGGCTCCTCGGTTGCGGGCGGCTCCTCACTCGGCTCTTCCGATGGTGCCTCGGTCACCTCGGGTTCCTTGGTCACGCGCGGCGCAGGCGCCTGCGTCCGTTTTGTCCTCTTCCGCTTCTTCTTGCCATCGGTATCGACTTCGTCCGGGAAGTCGAGTTCATCCTGCCCGTCGAGGGCGCTCGTCATGATGTCGGCGAAGATACTCGCGGGCGCGCCGCCACCGGTCATGTCCTCCCACGGGCCGAACGGGGTGAGTGGCTCTTCAGTGCGGCCGTCGGAGCTTGGTTGGAACATGCCCACCGCTGTGACCAGCTGGGGGGTGTAACCCACGAAAAGCGCCGAGCGGAACGAGCTTGAAGTACCCGTCTTGCCCGCGACCGGGCGGCCATCCATTTTTTTGTTGACGATTCGTGCCGAGCCGCGAGAGCTCGTGGGTTCCTGGAGGGCTACGGTCGCGTTGATCGCCGTGGACTCCTTGAGAACTCGCTCGCCGTCATCCTTATAGGCGTACTTGCTCGAACCGTCAGCATTCGTCACTTTTTCGACGATGTGCGGCGTGCGCTTAATCCCGCCCGAGGCGATCACGGAATACGACCCCGCGAGCTCGAGAACCGTGAGCGATGAAGAGCCAAGGACGTTGCTCGGACTGTCGTCGAGACCGGGTGTCTTCTCGGAAAGCCCCATCTTGACGGCCGCTTCGCGCGTCTTCTCGGCGCCCATGTCAACGTTGAGTGCCGCATAGGGCGTGTTGTAGGAGTGCCGCGTCGCGGTCAGGAGATCGACGCTGCCACGCGAGACATTGCCGAAGTTCTTGACTGTCCACCCCTTGAAGGTCCTAGGCGAAGAGGCGTCCCAGTTGGAGTGGAGGCTATAGCCCTCCTCGAGCGCGGCAACAAGCGTGAACGCCTTGAACGTTGAACCGGCCTGCATGCGCGACTGGGTAGCGTCGTTCCGCTGCTGCTTGAGGTAGTCCTCGCCGCCGTAGAGCGCCCGGATCGCACCGGTTGACGGGTCGATGCTCACAGTTCCCACGCGGTTATTCTCGGGGCGGTCCTCGGGGAGATTCGCGATCGCTTCGACGGTCGATTCTTGCGTGTGCTTGTCGATCGTCGAGACGATCGTGTAGCCGCCCGTGTCGATGTCGTCCTCGTCGAAGCCTCGCGCCTCGAGTTCCTTGCGCACCGTCGTCATGAGGTAGCCATTTGTGCCGCGCAAGGAGTTTTGACGTTTGTATTCGATCGTCTCGGGGAAGCTGAGCTTGTCAGCCTCCTCCTTCGTGAGGCTTCCCGTCTCGTTGACCTCTCGGTCGATGACCCGCTGCCAGAGCGCTTTCGCTTTATCGGGATTCTTCGCCGGGTCGTAGGCGCTCGGTGCGGGAATGACGGCGACGAGAAGTGCGGCCTCGGCGTCATCGAGCTCGCTCGCACTCTTGCCGAAGTAGGCCTGCGCCGCCTCTTCGATTCCGTAGGCGGAACGGCCAAAGTAGATCGTGTTGAGGTAGCGCGAAAGGATCTCGTTCTTGTCGAGCTCCTCATCGATTTTGACGGCCATGATCATTTCGCGCACCTTGCCGGTATACGAGGTGACCTTGCCCGTGTAGTAGTTCTCGACGTACTGCTGGGTGATCGTCGAAGCCCCCTGGCGGGAGCCGCCAGAAAGGTTGTTCACGAGAGCGCGCACGATACCCTTCGGCGAAATGCCGCGGTTCTCGTAGAACGTGGAGTCCTCGGAGGCGACGACAGCCTCCTTGACGTTGTCCGGGATCTCGTCGGCGGGCAGGATCGTGCGATTGAGGTCGCTGAACTCGCCGAGGAGAGTCTTTCCGTCCGAGTAGTACACGCGGGTCGTTTGAGCAACGGCGATATCGGTCGGCTCGGGTACTTCGGTAGTCGCATACAGCCACGCACCGAAGCCCACGCCAGCACAGAAGAGAACGAGGACGGCCGCGGAAAGGAGGCGCCACGAGGGAAGCCACCGCGAAAACCCTTCTTTTCCGGCGCGCGGGTAGTTGAGAAAGTTCGTGGGCTTGGGTTTGGGCTTAGACGCAGCCGTGCCTGCTGCCGCTACAGCGTGCCGGCCTTTCGTGGGCGCGGCGCTTTCGGGGCGCGGTTTCGTGCGGCTGCGACCAATGCTCGCTGCCGCGGGAGTGGTCGCAGGGCGCGCTGCACGCTTTCCGCTCGAGCGGGTACGGCTCGTCCCCTTTGGGCTCTTGTCGCTCACTTCGAGGTTCCTCTCGTCGCCGGCGCGCTTTCGTGCGCCCCATTATGCGCCCACCATTCCTGAAGGCGCCTCGAGGCTTCCTCCTCGCCGAGAGGTCCCTCCTCCATGCGCAGCTCAAGAAGGTAGGCATATGCCTTGCCGACTGCCGGGCCGGGCTTGAGGTCAAGAATCTGCATGATCGCGCGGCCATCCAGATCGGGCCGGATTTTGGAGATCTCTTCTTGTTCCGCGAGCTCGGCGATGCGTTTTTCGAGGTCATCGTAGGCTTCGCGAAGGCGCTGGGCCTTGCGCTTGTTACGCGTCGTGCAATCGGCGCGCGTGAGGCGGTGAAGGCGTTCGAGCTGATCGCCCGCGTCCGTCACGTAGCGGCGCACGGCCGAGTCTGTCCATTCGCTATCCGCGTAGCCGTGAAAGCGAAGATGCAGTTCGATGAGGTGTGCGACCGCCTTGGTCGTCTCCTTATCGAACTTGAGTGCCTTCATTCGGGCCTTCGCCATGCGCGCCCCCACGACTTCGTGGAACCGGAAGGTCACGACTCCGCCTTCTTCGTAGCGGCGCGTATTGGGCTTCGCGCAATCGTGCATGAGCGCCGCGAATCGCAAAATGAAGTCGGGGCCGGGAACCGGTCCTTCGGGGCCTGTTTCAAGGTCAATCGCCTGCTCAAGCACCGTGAGCGAATGCGTGTAGACATCCTTGTGTCTGTGGTGCTCGTCGATCTCGAGCCGCATCGCGGGAAGCTCGGGAAGGATGATCTCGGCGAGGCCAAAATCGACCATCTGCTCGAGGGCACGCCTTGGGTGATCGCCGAGCATGAGCTTGACGAGTTCTTCGCGCACACGCTCGGCGCTCACGATCTCGAGGCGGCCGGCGAGGGCGGCGATCGCGCGCGCGGTTCCCTCCTCGATGTCGAATCCAAGGGTCGAGGCGAAACGTACGGCGCGCATCATCCGAAGCGGGTCGTCGCTGAAGGACTGTTCGGGGGCGACCGGTGTACGAAGAAGCCCCGCGGCAAGATCTTCGAGGCCGCCGAACGGATCGATGAACTCGAGGGAGGGAAGACGAACGGCCATCGCGTTCACGGTGAAGTCGCGTCGCGAGAGATCACCATCGATCGTGTCACCGTACGCGACCTGCGGCTTTCGAGACTGCGGATCGTATTCCTCCGTGCGGTACGTCGTGATCTCGACCTTGACGCCGTCGAGCTGCGCGCCGAGCGTGCCAAACTCGCGCCCCATGTCCCAGATCGCGCCCCGTTTGCCGACCCACTGCCGAAGAATCTGCTCCGTCGACTCGGGCCGCGCCGACGTCGTGAAATCAAGGTCATCGCTGCTACGTCCAAGAAGCGCGTCGCGCACGGGCCCGCCCACGAGTGCCAGTTCCTCGCCTGCACTCTCGAACATTTGACCGAGCTCGTGAACGGAGGCTGGAAGCGCCTGGAACATGCTCCGCGCGCGGATGCGAACCGTCTCGATCCCCATCCGGTGTGCTTCACGCTTGTCGCCGTTAGTCACGTCGTTCATTCCTCACCTTGATCTGTGATGTGCGGATCGCTCCGCGCGCGCCATCCGTGTTTGGCACGTGGCACGAAGCTGCGCCCTCTACAGTGGTTCCATGCTTCGATCCGTGACGCGGCGCGTTTGTCGCGCCCTCTTCGTCATGGTCGCACTGTATTCGATCCTGTGTGCGGCTCTCGTGCCCGCCGGCGCGCTCGCCCAGCGGGACACCGCAGCGTACCAGTCTACCGGCCAGCAACCGCCCACGAATGTGGCACTGACCGCACCCGCCCTGCCGTCGGAACCCACCCCGTCACCGGAACCTGACGCCCGCGCGCCCCTCACGCTCGATCTTCGCGCGCTCACCCCCTCGGCGGTGAAGCCGGGCGGTACTGTCGAAGCCCGCGTGAACATTACCAACACGGGAAGCACCCCGCTCGAGGGCGTGGCCCTGCAACTCTCGGGGCTCACGTCGCGAGTCACGGATCGCACGGTTGCCGACGAATGGGCGGCGATGGATACGGCGGATACATCGCACCGAGGAACGGTGCGCGGAACTTCGGCCACGCGCACGCTCGGGCCGGGCGAGGCCGCCGAATTCACGGTGCGCGTCCCGGCGGACTCTCTCGGCTATACACGTGACGAATCACTGTGGGGGCCGCGCCGCATCGCCCTCACGGCAGTCACGGGGGCGCAGTCGTCAGCCGACGGCACCCAGCCCTCCACCGGAAGCACCGCCGCCGCAACTCTCCGCACATTTCTCGTGTGGCAGCCCACCGCCGAAACGCCCCGGATTTCCCTCGCCTACCTCGCGCCTCTCGCAAGTACCGATCCCGCGCTCGCGGCGACCGACCCCGATGCCTTCGCCAAGGACGTTCGCGAGGGTGCCTTCGCTGCGCAGTGGGACATTGCCCAGCGTACTGACGTGAGCTGGTGGCTCGACCCCTCCATGCTCACTGAGCTTAAGGCCCCCAAAGGGATGAGTACGCTCGACGAAGCGCTGTCTAAGCTCGATCCCGCCCCTTCCGACTCCACGCCGAGCCCGAGCCCTTCCCCGCCCACGACCCCCGCTGCCTCCGACGCGGGCGGCGCCGATGAACCCGCGAGCGCACCTGCCCCCGGAACCACGTGGGGACAGGATCACACCTGGGACGAGCGCCGCTCGGCGCTCATCGACGCGGCTTCGAGCCACGACGTTACGCTCGCGCCTTTCGCCCTCGCGAGCCCGGCAACTGCCCGCGCGACCGCGAAGCTCCTCGAAAAAGAGGCCTCCGCCGCTGCGACAAGCGCGGGCCTCAGCACGGCGCCGACAGTCGTCCGCATGGAACCCGAGGCGGTCTCCGCGAAAGCGATACGCGCATCGGGCGCGAAAGTCGCCCTTGTCCCCGCCGAATCCTTCTTCTCCTCCACGAACCCCAACGTCACACCGAGCGGCTACGCGCAGCTTGCACGCAAGGGTGAATCCACGGTCGCGCTCGTCGGCTACGACACGCGTCTGACCGAGCTTTCAGAGCATCTCGCTGACGCACACGACCCCGAACTGTCCTACCAGCGGGCTCTCGCGGACACGGCACTCATCGCGGGCCAGCCGGCGTCGGCCCCGCGCACCCTCCTGCTTGCGCCGTCCGCGACCTCTTCACTGAACCCCGAGCGCACGTCGCACCTGCTCGATGCCTTGAGCGCCGCGCCGTGGGTCGCCCACGCCCCTGCCACCACGCTTCTCGACGCGGCGACGGCAGGAAAGGGCACGACCTCGATCATCGGCGAGGGTGGGAACTACTGGGTTGGCTCGGTGAAGTCCGTGCGCGCGATCGGTGAGGGTTCCGACGCCAGCCCCGCCCACATCGACGCCTCGCCCGAAAAGGTGCCGGCGGGCGCAAGCGAACGGGTCGAGAAGAGCCTCACGTCGCTCACCGACGTGCGCGCGACGCTCAAGGACCCGAGCTACCTTTCCGGAGCGGTTCTTCTGGCGGCCTCGGGGGTGAGCAGCCCGTTTTTCGCGGACGCGAACGCGCACGTTCGACGGCTTTCTAGCATCGCGACGGTGACGGAAGCGAACACCCGGCGAATCTCGCTCACGCTCGCGGGAACCTACAACCTCGTCTCCAACGAAGCATCGATCCCATTTACCGTCCACAACGGATTCCCCACCCCGGCAACGCTCCAGCCCACGGTGTCGTTTTCTGACCGCATCGCAAAGACGGGCGGGAAGCTCTCACCGATCACTCTCCCCGCCCTCACGACGAGCGATCACTCCGTTCCCGTGCAAGCAGTGAAAAGCGGGAACGGCACGTTCACGGTGATGATCGCGAGCGAAAACGGGGTCATCCTCGATTCTCGCGAGAGCCAACTGAGCGTCAATCCGGAGTGGGAGAACTGGACGACCCTCGTCGCGATGGTGCTTCTTGCCGCGCTCGTCGCCACGGGCGTGATCCGCGCGGGCCGCACGAAGTCGGATGCCCGCAGCCCAGCCATCACGGCGCCCGAGGATCTTGAGAGCGTCGACGACCCCGACGCCTCCCCGCACCATTCGTGACACAGGAATTAAGGACCCGAACCGAACTATGAACAAACCGAGCACCTCCTCCGCGCGGGGCAAAGCTATGCGAGCGAGCGCCGTTATGGCTGTTGCCTCCGCGTCGACCCGACTCCTGGGTTTCGTGCGCACCTTTTTGCTCGGCATGGTGCTCGGCGGCTCGGCATCGATCGCGGCGAACGCCTATTCGGCAGCGCAAATTCTGCCGAACTCGCTGTGGATCCTCATCGGCGGCGGCACGCTCAACGCGATCCTCGTACCGGCGGTCGTGCGCGCAGCGAAGCTCCCGGATCGGGGCGAGGATTTCTGTTCGCGCCTGTTCACCCTGTTCTTCGTTGTCGCGGCGGCCATCACGACCCTGTGCACGCTTGCCGTTCCGCTCCTGACGGTCGTGGCGAACTCAAAGCTCGACCCGGGAACGGCGCAGGCCGCGACGGTTCTCGGCTATTTCATGATGCCGCAGATGATTTTCTCGTGCATCTACATCATGTTCGGGCAGATCCTCAACGCTCACGAGAGTTTCGGCCCGTTCACGTGGGCACCTGCGCTCAACAACATCATGAACATTGCAGGCTCGATCCTGTTCCTCGTTTTGTGGGGCACGCAGCCTGATGGCACGCAGTGGACGTGGGGCATGGTGCTCGTGCTCGCGTTTTCCCAAGTGGGGGGCAGCGCCGCGCAGGCCCTGCTCGTGTGGGCCTGGACGAGGAAGATCGGCCTCAAGATCAGGTTTAAGTGGGGTTTTCGCGGTCTGGGCCTACGCAAGCTCGGCACGATGGGCCTGTGGACGTTCGCCATGATGGTTATCGGCCAGATCGCGGTGTTCGCACGTCGCTGGTCAACGGGCGGTGCGGTCTCGGCGGTGGAAAAAGCGCAAGCGAGCGGGGTCGGCGCTTCCCGCGAGCTTTACCCCGCTCTCGCGGCCCTCGACTGGTCCTACACGGTTTTTATGCTCCCGCAGGGCATCATCGCCGTATCGCTCGTGACGAGTATCTTCCCGCGGATGTCGAAGCGCGTGACCGAACACGACCACCTCGGGGCCTACCGCACGTATTCGTCGATGAACAGGATTCTGTTCGTGCCGATGATCCTCGCGACCGCCGTGCTCGTTGTTCTCGCGGCGCCGATCATGTGGGTCGTTGTGGGCGGCACGAGTCCCACGGGCGCGGGTGCAAATGGGCTCGTGCTTATCGGCTACACGCTGGGACTTCCCGCGTTCGCGGCAACCTACCTCGTGACTCGCTACTTCTACGCCTATGAGGACACCCGCACGGCCTTCCTGATGCGCGTTCCCCCAACGGTGCTCTCGCTCATCGCGATCCCCGTGATCCTCTTCTGGGTCGATCCTCGCTATGCCGCTGCGGCGGGCGCTTTCGTAAGCTCGGTCGGGATTCTGATCGGGTGGCTCGAGGGCGTGTGGCACATGCGGCGCAATCTCGCCCGCAAGGGCGTCGACATGAGTCAGGTGAACTCGCTCGGTGCCGTGTCGATGGTTGCCCGTCTTCTCGTTGCCGGCCTGGTCTCAATGGCCGCGGGCTGGGGTCTCCTCGCACTTCTCGGCGATCTCACGTGGAAGGGGCGCCTCATCGCGATCGTCGTGGGCGTCATCGTTGCGGCGGTCATGACAGGGGTGTTTGCTCTTGTCGCGTGGGCGCTTCGCGTGTCTGAGATCCGCGACGCGGCAACGATGATCGCCTCCCGAGTCATGCGCAAGCGTGGCCGCGGGAAACCAGCAGAAAAGCCGCAGGAGGAGACTCCCGCCGCCGTGGAGGAAACCTCGAGCGTGCCAGAGGCACCCCGCTACGATGGTCAAACATCGGATCGAACTGTTCAAGCGAACCAAAGGATGACCGTGACCGATATTCGCAGCCTCGAGGAGCTTTTTTCCTCCCTCTCGCTGAGCCCTGCCCTGGACGGTTCGGGGCGCGGAGAATCTGGCCGCGTGCCATCGTCCACCACCGAAGGGGCGTCGTGGCATCGCGGTGTGAAGGAGAGCGGCGAGCCGATTCTCGTCTTCCTCGTGCGCGGGGAGTTTGCCGCCGATGTTCTCGATGCGGCCCGCCGCGTGTCTCTCGTGAGCGTTCCCGGCCTCGAGGCCGTCCATGACGTGCTTGAGCCGAGCGACGGCGAGTCGAAGGCGACCGCGGTGGTGTATACGGATCCGGGCCTTCCCACCCTCGCTGACCTCACCCGCGACGGCGCGCTTCGCGCAGAAACGGCCCGCACGATCGCGGGTCGCGTGACGACGACGCTCCAGGAGGCCCGTAGCAAGGGCATTCGCCACCACCACCTTGACGAGGATCGCGTGTTCGTGGATCTTGAGCACGATCAGGTGACGATCCTCGGCGCAGGTGTCGAAGATGCGGGCGACGAGGGTCTTTTGCACCTCACCGAACCCTTCACTCTCAGCCCGGACGTGCGAGCCGTGGGCCGGGTTTTGTATGTCGGGCTCGCGGGGCGCGGGCCGGAGTTTTTCGGTTCCGACGCCTCCTTCGATCCGTCGACAACGTCTCCGCGCACGGTTCCCGCCGAGCTGGGTGCGCTCACTGCGGCTCTTCTGACGCCGCTCACGCCGAATGCGCCCGCGGATGGACCGCGTCCGTTGTCGATTGAGGACGTACGCGAGGAGCTTTCACCGTGGCAATCGCTTCCGGTCACTCTCGAGGCGTACGATCCCGAGCAACACGCGGGGGCGCCTGTCCCACTCGCGGTGCGCAAGGCCGCGGGACCCATTGTCGCGGGGCCGTTTGAGCGCCAGGCGGAAGCACAGAGCATAGCTGCGGTAAGCGATTCCGAATCGCCTGCTCCCGCCGAGAACCCCGAGGCCAATGAGAATGTCGAGGCCGAAGAGAACGCTGAGCACACAGAAACTCCCGCAAACAGCGAAGGCCCCGAAATCACCGAGGGCTCCGAGGCCCCTGAAGCCACACTGACGGGCACGGCCGAGACGGTCGACAGGCCCCTTACGGATTCTGAAAAGCCGTGGTCCGAGGTCATCGACGCCCCTCAGAACCCAAGCGCGGCAAGCACCTTCCCCGGCCACATCGACCCGAGTACGCACTACGCCCCGGCTGCGCCTGCGGAGGAACCCACGGCGCCGGTGGCGCCCGTCGCCCCTGCCGCACCCGCCCCTATTCCGGTCGCGGGTCGCGAGGAGTCCCTCGCCGAATCTCCGCGCACACCAAACACGAACGATGAACCCCACTCAGCTCCCGGCCGCCCGGCCGTGGCGCCTCCCTCGGCAGTGCAGCACGCTGCCCCTCGCGTGCGCCAAAACGCTCCCGGAGCGGGTGTCGTCATCCCCGTGCAGGGCCGCGACGCGAGCGCCTTCGACGCGAACGCTCCCGCCCCGCAAAGCCCACAGCACGCTTCAGCATTCCGCGACGTCATGGACATCGCACTCGCCTCCGACGCATCGGGGAGCACCCCGGCTTCCGGCGCCAGCACAGTGTCTCGCTCGACAACGGCGCGCGTCATTCTCGTTGCTGCCCTCCTCGCCGTCATCCTCGGCCTCGTCTGGGCGGTAACGTCCGTGACGTCGGTGGGCCGCCACAATCGAGATGTCGCCACGAGCCCGACCACGCAGGCGTCGGAAGAAAAAGCCCCGAAAGAAACCGAGGCCCCGGCTGAAAAGCCGAGCGAAAAACCAACCGAGACGCCCAAGCCCCTCGCGCCGCTCAACCAGGTGAGCATCGTGTACCCGCCGGACCCCACGAAGGCTGATAAGCCCGAGAGGGCGGGGAACATGCTTGACGGCGATCCGGGTACCGTGTGGAAGACCCAGCGGTACAACGGCGCCGATTTCGGCAAGCTTCGCGACGGGATGGGCGTCAAGCTCGACCTCGGCGAAGGTGAAGTCAAGAACGTCCGCGTCACGCCCGGCGCGCAGCAGGGCGGCACGATCGAGCTGCGCACCCTGACTGAGGACGGCCAGCTCGGCGACGTGCTCGCCTCGGGCGAGGTCGCCGCCGGCCAAGACCTCACCCTCACGCCCGAGAAGCCCGTCGACGCGCGGGCGCTTGTGCTGTGGGCCCCGAACCTCGGCGCTGTCGACGGTGGGTTCCGCCTCGAAATCGCCGAAGTGAAGGTCAATCAGGAATGATGTTCTTTCGTCGCGGCTCGCGTCGCCGCTCACGCGCGCGAGGCGAATTGAAAAGCTGGACGGGCTTCCCACCCGGGGTGTTCGCCGCTTTTCTCGTCGTGACGATTCTCCTTGGCGTCATGCTGTCGTGGGCGCTCAACCTCAGCGTGACGATGGACGCACCTGCCTCGCAAAGCATCGCCGATTCGAACTCGGCCCCTGGAACCGATAATGCCGGCCTTCCGGTACTCACCGAGTACACGCTCGGCGCCGAGGTCCAAAACCTTCTCGATACCGGAAGCCTGCAAACGCCCGCGACGTTCGACGTCACGCAGTGCCTGAAGTCCCTGTCGTCGAAAGAGTCGGTGCTTATGCTCGAGCAGGTGTCGTGGGGCGCCGACGAAAACGCGTGGCTCCTTGTGCTCGATGAGCATAACCTCACGCAAGTTCGCCGCGAGGGTGGGGAAGTTTCCGCGTCCGTCGTGCGTTCCACATGCGGAAGAAATGCCGACGGCGCCTCCGATCTCCTGTTTTCCGCACGGGTACTCGTGGATCCGAAGAGCTGACCGCGGATCTCAGCCTTCCCACCTCCCCTTGTTCTGTTTGACCGTTGCGAGCTTTCGCTGTGAAAGGACATCATGACCACCTCTGAGCCTCAGACCCCGATCCTCAACACCCTCGGCGGTGGCTTCGGCATCAGCCTTGCGGGAGCGCAGACCGAGGCGGCTGAAACTGCTTCGCCTGCCGACGCTTCGGACGCCCCCGTGCGTGACATTGTGATCGTCGGTTCGGGCCCGGCGGGCTACACCGCCGCCGTTTACGCGGCGCGCGCTGGGCTGAAGCCCGTGGTCATCGCTGGCTCGCTTGATGCTGGCGGCGCCCTCATGACGACCACCGAGGTCGAGAACTTCCCCGGTTTTCCGGAGGGCATCATGGGCCCGGACCTCATGGGCAACATGCAGGAACAAGCGGAGCGTTTCGGCGCCGAGATCCTGTTCGAGGACGCTACCGACGTTGAGCTCGCAGGCGAGATCAAGACTATCCGCACCGAAAGCGGTGACGTGTTCCGCGCAAAGGCCGTCATCATCGCGACCGGTTCCGCCTACCGCAAGCTCGGCGTCGACGGCGAAGAGCGTCTTTCCGGCAAGGGCGTGAGCTGGTGTGCAACGTGCGACGGCTTCTTCTTCAAGGACAAGGACATCTTCGTCGTTGGCGGCGGCGATTCCGCTGTTGAAGAGGCAACCTTCCTCACCCGTTTCGGCAAGTCCGTTACCCTGCTTCACCGCCGTGACGCCCTGCGTGCCTCGAAGATCATGGCGAAGCGCGCGGAAGATGATCCCAAGCTTCAAATCCGTTGGAATACCCAGGTCGTTGGCATCGAGGGCGATAACGAGCTCTCGCACCTCGTGCTTGAAAATACCGTCACCGGTGAGCGTGAAACGGTTCCTGCCGATGGTCTTTTCGAGGCGATCGGGCACCTGCCCCGCTCCGATCTTTTCAAGGGCCAGATCGATATTGACGACGAGGGGTACATCCTCTGCGAGGGTCGCACGACCCACACCTCGCTCGAGGGTGTTTTCGCGTGTGGCGATGTCGTTGACCACCGCTACCGCCAGGCCATCACTGCGGCCGGTTCGGGTTGCTCGGCCGCTCTCGACGCAGAGAAATACCTCGCCACGCTCGAGTGAGCGAGCCCGGTTCCGACGGTTCACTTTCGAGTGAAGTCGTCACGTTTCACATTCATCTCTATTGGGCCTCGTGGGCGGCGCCGTCTCTTCCTGCGCCGCTCACGGCCCGCGAATTACGCGATCTTGACCTACCGTCCGTGAACGTTGTTGTTCATGACGTTTCGGTTGCGGACGATCCTGAGCAACAAGCGCCGCAATTTTCGCCTCGCGTACTTCCCTCGTGGCGCATCGTTGCGCTTCGCGGTTCCGAAGTAGTGGGCGAACGAGTGCTCGAAGGTGCGAGCCCGAAGTTTGTCGTGCGCGATGCGCTCGAGGATCTGCGGCGCGCCACTGTCTGCTAACACTGCACGTCCCACCGGAGACATTCACCCGATCGTCGTCACCGTGGCCTGCATCACAGGGTTATCCCCATATTTATCCACACTCTTTTCACGGGTGCTGCAGCCCATTGTGGACAAGTAACGAATGACGCCCTGACCTGCAGTTTTACCGTTCATGGTGGGCCTTGCGACGCCTGCCTTGGCACGCGCATTCCTGGCTAGCGGGCTACGTCTCCCACGTTATCCACACACCTCTTCACATATGTGAGCTAACTTGCCTAGCTACACGTGGAACCCCTCTGTCGCGTCCCAGCGCCTATCCCACACACCTCCGTCGCTACCCCGCTGCCTCGGTCCACACTGTCCGCCGCACGCATCAGTTGTGGATAGATTCCAGAACCCGCGGTAGGACCCGTAGGGCTGTTTCCCGTGAAACCCCGCAATGTGCGAGTAACGATTATCAGCGAGCTCTCCTGCGTCAAGAACAGTTCTTAAGCTGAGGGAACTCGCGAATAGCCTCGAGCGTCCTAGTAAGCACGTCCTGACGCCAATACACGACATTTCACGTGAAACACCACTGATGGGCTATATCAGCACCCGCAGCCGCCCCACGTGCCAATAGACCCGAACCGCTTTGATCCCACTCGACGCATACAGAAGACCTCCCATCGATCTAAGTCCGTGCTCTGCGGAGCGCACGAAGTTTCACGTGAAACGCAGTCCTTAAAACTAGAGAACAAAATCAAACGTTGGCGTAGCGGAGGATGACCAACCCGTGGGCCTTAAAGTTCGTCGAGCCAAAGTTGCGGAAAGCAAACTAGGGAGTTTCACGTGGAACACCTCAGGATCGATACGCCAAACCCTCCTTAACGGACACATACAGCGGTAGAGCGCCGCGGCTAAGTGAGCAGCGCGCTTGTTTCACGTGAAACTCTTTTGAGTTGCAGCGACGCGCGCCCGAACTACCGAAACCAAGCGACTCAAAGTTCTCTTCTCCTCGAAGTGTTGTTTCACGTGAAACGCATACCAGCCAACGACGGTAGCAGAACGCAACGAGGTAGTTAGCTGTGTATGTTTCACGTGAAACGATGTCTTTTCTTTCATTAGTCCAACGCGTTCTCTCGGGGAACTCTCAAGATGACGAAATAGCGAGTGACTTCGTATCGAAGAAAGAGCAACCTGTTTCACGTGAAACGGTTGACGCTACTTCTCGAATAGCTGACCATTCGAGCAATACTGGGAATTTGGCCGAGCCTCGTAATCCAACCAACAGCCCATCAGTAGAGTTTCACGTGAACCGAGGTGCCGTGGCCAAGCCGACAAATACTCCACATGATTGGTAAGGGTCTCGCGAGTGGCTGCAGGTGGTAGCGGTTTCACGTGAAACGTGAATCCGCGCTGATACTGAGTCGAAGCAGGGCGAGGTCTTTTCGGCGAAACCGCGTTCCACGTGAAACACGGAAGAGTATGACGAAACGGCTGGGAACTCGGGCATACAAATACGGCTTATCTACGATCCATAGGTACGCATGGGAGAGCGCAGGAGCCTGCCGGGAGCTCAAGACCACAACGGAGATGTGGTTAAGGGCGGTTGGCCTCCCGGCACCAGCTATTCTGCAAAAGCAGCGCGGGTTGACGTGCAATTACAACGATGGCCGCCCTGGAACCCAGGGGCCAAACACGAGAGGCTTCCGCAAAAAGGCGTGCACGTTTCAATATGCGACCGCAGCAAGCGTTAGCGAAGGTTCCCGGAAAACAGTTCCACAAATATTCGACGACTAAGGGAAGTCGTCTGGGACCCGTCAGGCTCAGTCCTGCGGGAGCTCGACGTCCTCGAGGCCGAGCTTCGCCACGATCCGTTCGAGATCGTCGAGGTTCGTGAACTCGAGCGTGACTTTACCTTTGCGCTTACCGACATCGATGCGCACCGGTGCCTCAAGCTTCGTCGACAGCTGCGAGGTCAGGGATACAACGCGCGGGTTGTACGAACTACGTCGAGTCACCGTGCGGGTTGCCGACGAGGATTCAACACCATTCGCAATAAGGCGCTCAACAGCGCGAACGCTCAGGCCTTCGCTCACGATGCGCTGGGCAAGCTCCTCCTGAAGCTGGACATCATCGAGGCCCAGAAGCGCGCGGGCGTGTCCCGCAGAAAGCGCGCCGGACTGGAGTCGACGCTGCACGAGGGGAGGAAGGCGAAGCAAGCGCAGGGTATTGGAGATCTGCGGGCGCGAGCGCCCAATGCGATCGGCGAGCTCATCCTGGGTGCAGTTGAAGTCCTCGAGGAGCTGGCCATAGGCGGCTGCCTCTTCCAGGGGATTCAGCTGCGAGCGGTGCAGGTTTTCGAGAAGCGCATCACGAAGAAGATCGTCGTCGGCGGTCGAACGCACGATCGCGGGAATCGACTTGAGACCAGCGCGTTTCGCGGCCCGCCAACGGCGCTCACCCATGACGATCTCAAAGGATTCGCCATCGACGGAGTCGGTAACGGGACGAACAACAATCGGCTGAAGAACACCGACTTCACGGAGCGAATAGGCGAGCTCGTCGAGTTCATCCTCGTCAAAAACAGTTCGCGGGTTGCGGGGATTTTCGCGGATCTCGGCGATCGGCACCTCGACAAACTCGGCGCCCGGCACGGGCACGAGACCGTCGTGGGACGGCTGTGCGGTCGCAGCAGCAACCTGCGCATCTCCTTCCGAGGGCACCTCAACCGGAGCGGTCGCGGAGGTTTTCGATGCGCCCTCGTCACCGGTCTTACGCGCTGCCGCTGCGGGCTTAGCTGCGGCCTTCTTGCCGTTTCGGCGCTTCGAGCGTGCATCGCGTGCCCACGAATCAGCGAGCTCAAGATCGGCTGCGCGCCGACGCTCGCTCGACTTATCAGTGGATTCAGATTCGGAGCTAAAGAACATGTCGGCGCCGCGTGTGCCGGCTGGCTTCGACGCGGAAGCCTTGGGCTCAGCAGGGGCGGGAGTAGCGTCGGACGCCTTCTTCGAGGGTGAGGAGGACGCGGCAGGCTTGGGCGCAGCAGACTTCGAGGAGGCGCCGGAGCGCTGTGCCGAGGTGGGCGCCTTCGTGCCGGCCGACTTCGCGGAAGGCTCGGGCGTGGGCGTGTCCTTCGCCTCGGGCTTCTCGGTTGCGGCAGGCTCGGAGCTGGGGATCAGTGCACCGATACCCCGACCAAGGCCACGTTTCTTCGCCATGATCTCCTCGTTTCAGTTCTTAGGCTCGGGGCGACGGGAAATCTCGTGCGCAGCGGCGCGGTACGCGAGAGCACCCGTGCTGTTGGGATCGTAATTCAAGACGGTTTGCGCGTAGCTCGGGGCTTCCGAAATGCGCACCGACCGGGGGATGACGGTATCGAGGGTTTGCGTGGGGAAGTGCGCACGCACA
The DNA here is from genome assembly GCF_001807345.1 of Dermabacter sp. HMSC06F07. Classification (NCBI taxonomy): domain Bacteria; kingdom Bacillati; phylum Actinomycetota; class Actinomycetes; order Micrococcales; family Dermabacteraceae; genus Dermabacter; species Dermabacter sp. HMSC06F07. Next base: position 32,442 of record NZ_KV788583.1, on the reverse strand, counting down.
TCCTCGGCCACCTGGGCCGCGAGGCGGGTGCGGGCGTCATACATCGTGAGCAGGATCGTCGAGACCACAAGGTCAGGGTTGAGGTGCTTGCGGATGAGGTCGATGTTCTTCCACAGCATCGCGATGCCCTCGAGCGCGTAGTACTCGGCCTGGATCGGCATGAACACCTCGCGCGCGGCCACAAGGGCATTAATCGTCAAAAGCCCAAGCGAAGGCGGGCAATCGATGAGAACGTAGTCGAGGCGAGGAAGGCCCTTTTGCTCGCGTTCCTCGAAGTAGTCGGCAAGCGCGTTCTTGAGCCTGGATTCGCGCGCCACCATCGGAACAAGTTCGATCTCGGCACCCGAAAGGTCGATCGTCGCGGGGGCGCACTCGAGGGTGTCCGCTTCGGGAGAGGGGGTCACGATCGCCGAAAGCGGCTCATCCTCGATGAGCACGTCGTAAAGCGAGGCGATTTCGGGATCGTGCGGGATGCCGAGAGCCGTCGAAGCGTTGCCCTGAGGGTCCGAATCGATAACGAGAACATTGAGACCGCCCTTGGCGAGCGCGACCGCAACGTTGACGGCGCTCGACGTTTTACCGACGCCGCCCTTCTGATTCGCGACGGCCATGATGCGGGTGTGTTCTGGCGCGGCGAAGGTCGCCTTCTCGAGGCGCTTGCGAAGCTCCATGTCGTTACGAAGCTGCCGCATGAGCGGTGTTTCATCGAGAGAGTTCTTCTTCTTCTCAGCCACGACGCGGCCCCTTTCGCCCCGATACCTCACGAACGTGTGCTCGTACCACTGTAGTAGGAACCTCCACGGATGGATCTCCGAATTCCTCAACGCGAACATCGCATGCGCCAAGACGGGCGAGGGTCTTTTCTGCCTTCACGACTTCGTCACGCGCGCTCCTGCCCTTCATCACCACGAGCTCGCCGCCGATGCGCACAAGCGGAACGGTCCACTTCGCGAGCTTATCGAGCGCCGCCACGGCACGCGCGGTCACCGCATCGAACTCACGCTCACCATGAAGGTCCTCAGCGCGAGCGCGCACAACCTCGACATTGACGAGATTCAGCTCCTCGACCGCTCGCTCAAGGAAGTCCACACGGCGCTGCATCGTCTCGATGAGGGTCACGTCAATATCCTCGCGGGCAATCGCGATGACGAGCCCCGGAAGGCCGGCACCCGAACCTACATCCGCGAGCGATTCGACGAGGCCCGCGGGCCCGAGGGCACGCACCATGAGGGCGCAATTGATGACGTGCCGCTCCCAAATGCGATCGACTTCGCGGGGCCCAATGAGGCCTTCTTCCGCTCCGCGGGTACGCAGAATCTCCGCGTACTGCTCGGCAAGTGCAAGACGTTCACCGAAGAGGTCGCGAGCGAGAGAGTCGAGGTGTGCGGGAGCGGGAAGCATCAGTCTTCGGGGTAGATCACGACGTGGCGGGTCTTGCCCTCACCGTCGGATTCCGAGTGCAGGCCGTGGCGCTTTGCAACATCGTGCACGACCTTGCGCTCGAACGGGTTCATGGGCCGAAGGGGAACGGGAACCTCGCCGTTCTTGGCCTGTTCGACAGCCTTCTCGGCAAGTTCCTCAAGCTCACTCTTGTGGCTTGCGCGGAAACCACCGATGTCCAGCATGAGGCGCGAGCGCACGCCCGTCTTCGTTTGAACGGCGAGCCGCGTGAGCTCCTGGAGGGCTTCGAGGAGTTCACCCTTCGGCTCGTTGAGGGCGCTCAGCTCGGCGGCGCCGCGGATCTCCACGGATGCGCGATCGCCGTCGACGTCAATGTCGATATCGCCATCGAGATCGGCGATGTCCATGAGTTCTTCGAGGTAGTCGGCGGCGAAGTCGCCCTCCTCTTCGAGGCGCGCGAGGCGCTCGTCGGCGGACGTCTGGGTGTCCACCGCTTCGTTGTCAAAAGTGTCGTTCTCGCTCATCGGGAATCCTTACTTCTTCTTGCGCTTCTTGCCGAGGGCGTTGCTCTGCTTCGAGCCGCCCGCCTTCTGTGCACCGTTTTGAGCGGCCTTCTTGCGGCGCTCTTCGATGGCCTTCGCTCGCTTTTCGCGGGCACGCTGGAGCATTTCTTCATCGCTCAGCTTCCGGCCGTTTTCGTACCGCTTCGGCTGCACGCGGATGCTCTCGGCTTTGGCCGCTTCCATCTCCTGCACGCGCTTGGACTTCTTCGGCGTGAAGTCAAGCGGCTCAAGACCCTGCTTCTCACGCTTCTTGTTGATGCGCTCGTGGCGAGCCTTTTCAGCGGCGGAACCGGGGGTCGGGTTCTTCGAGATCATCCACCACTGCTGGCCGAACGTCCACACGTTGGTCGTGAGCCAGTACCCGAGCACACCGATCGGCATACCGGGACCCGAGATCACGTAGATGAACGGGAGCATATAGAGCATCATCTTCTGCGTGGACGCCATCGGGCCTTCGAGAGCCGACGGCGGCATGTTGCGCATCGTCAGTTCCTTCTGCGTCAGGAACGTCACGAGCACCATGAGTGCGATGATGACGCCCGCGATGATCTTCGCGGACATGTCGCCAGTGAGGAACGAATCGGAGATCGTCGTACCACCGAAGATGCGCGCGTTGTGGGCGCTATCGGCTAGCTCGGGCGTGAGGATGCCGAAGCTCTTGTTGCTCTTTGCGGCCTCCGGCAGCTTGTAGAAAAGCACGCGGAAAAGCGCGAAGAAGATCGGCATCTGAATGAGGACAGGAAGGCACGAGCCCACGGGGTTGGCGTCGTGCTCCTTGTAGACCTGCATCGTCTCGTTGGCCATGGCCTGACGGGACTCGGGGTCGGTCTTGCCCTTGTACTTCTGCTGGATCGCCTTGAGCTCGGGGGCGGCCATTTGCATGCCGCGGGAGCTCTTAATCTGCTTGACGAAAAGCGGGAAGATGATGATGCGGACCACGACCGTGAGAAGCACGATCGACAGCAGCCAGGTCCAACCCGAATCCGGGTCCATGACGAAGGACAGCAGTTTGTGGGCCTGGACCATGATCCAGACGACGACCCACTCGATGGGGTAAAGAATGTTCAACTTCGGCCTTTTCTTCCTGCCGCTCGCATGCGCATGACGGTCATGCGATGAGCGGCGCGAGGTCGGGTGTTCGGGTCAAGCCTAGTGGGTGTGGGCGAACTCGGTACTTTCAGTGTCCCGTTCGGGAGCGGGTTTCGGGTTCGTCCACATGCCGGGTGCGGGGGTTGGGTCGATCCCGCCTCCGCTCAGGGGGTTGCACCGCAGGATCCGCCACGCGGTGAGAAGGAGCCCCTTGAGAGCTCCGTGGCGGCGGATCGAGTCGAGTGCGTATTGCGAGCACACGGGCGTAAACATGCACGCGGCCGGCAGGTACGGGGAAATCCCTCGCTGGTACGCGCGAATGATTCCGACGGTTGCCTTCATCCCCGTGTTCCCTCATGCGTGGCGTTGCGCTTCGCGAGCTTGCCGAGGGCGGAGGTGAGTGCGGAATCGACTTCGCTGACGAGCGTGTCGTGCCCGATGTCGTTGATGCCGGCGCGCGTGCGCACAACGACGGTTGCGTACGCGGGTAGGCGATCGAGGCGGGCTCTCATGATTTCCCGCAGCCTGCGCTTGGTGCGGCTGCGGACGACAGAGTTGCCGACCTTTTTTGACACGACAAATCCCACGCGCGGCTCCTCCTGGATCCTTTTGACCTCCGGTGAGGAAAGGATCGCGAGGTGCACGACCACGTGGGATCGGGCCGCTGACACTCCCTGGCGGGTGGTCAGGCGGAAGTCGTCGTTGTGACGTAGGCGGCTCGCTGCCCGCACGTCACGCCGCGGCTCAGGCCGAGAGGGACGCGCGGCCCTTCGAGCGGCGCGCGTTGATGATGGCGCGGCCCGCGCGGGTGCTCATGCGTGCGCGGAAGCCGTGCTTCTTGGCGCGGCGGCGGTTGTTCGGCTGGAACGTACGCTTGGTCATCTTTTCTCTCCAAATAAATCGGGGCCCTCGTCTCCGGGAAGGAACCGCGTGGCGGCCGGAGGGCCCGGTTAAAGACGGCCCGTGGGGCCAATGGTTTCGGGTGTGTGCGCGAAACCGAACGCGTCGGTTCCGTGAACACAGACTGATCGAGTCTAGAATCGCGCGGCTAGCCGGTCAATGGAACGAGCCTCGATTCAGCGAAGTGTGCCTAGAATCTCATGGTTATCCCCAACGATTTAACAGGGTGTGCGCCTTCTTCCACGTCATTGGGCATAAATGTGGAAAACATGGTGGATAATTATGGACGTCCGCCGCACCCCCGATTCCCACGAGGAGCCCCCGAATGGACGAGACCGCACTCGATCGCGACGCGCTGTGGGCCGAGTGCCAGCAGATCCTGCGCGCCGATGACTCGGTGTCGAATCGCCACCTCGCCTACGTGACCCTCTCCAGTTTGCGAGGATTTCTCGAGGACACGGCCCTCATTGCGGTGCCAAATGCAACGGTCAAGGACCTTTTCGAGATGCGGATCCCCGATCAGCTTCGTTCGTCGCTCTCGCAGGCGATGGGCAAACCCGTGACGTTCGCGGTGACGATCGACCCCACGCTGGGCCTCGACGACGAGCCAGAACCGAGCGCCCCATCGAGCACCGCCCCGGTGGACAACGTTGTGGATAACTCTGTGAATTCATCGGGATCAATCCCCGTCACCCCACGTCACGATGGGGATAACTCTGTGAATGTGGCATCGCCGTGGTCCCAGCAACCGTCGGACCTCACGCCCTATTCCCCCTACACGCCCGCCGAGGGAACCGACCGAGCCGAGGCACCGGCCAGCTCCAGCGACCTCCCCACCTCCTCGTCACTCGGAAACGATTCGCGGCTCAACCCGAAGTACACGTTCGCCACGTTCGTCGTGGGCGCCTCAAACCGCTTCGCTCAGGCTGCCGCCTACGCGGTCGCCGAACAGCCCGCACTCGCCTACAACCCCCTGTTCATCTATGGCGGATCGGGCCTCGGCAAGACCCACCTCCTGCACGCGACAGGTCACTACGCCAAGCAGCTGCACCCAAACATCCAGGTCAGGTACGTAAATTCCGAGGAATTCACGAACGACTTCATCAACTCGGTGCAGTCGGGTCAGTTCGGTAAGGCCCAGGAGTTTCAGCGGCGCTACCGCGACATCGACATTCTCCTGATCGACGACATCCAGTTCCTTCAGCGCGCGCCCGAAACCCTCGAGGCGTTCTTTCACACGTTCAACACCCTGCACAACGCGAACAAGCAGATCGTCATCACCTCGGATCTCCCACCGAAGCTCCTCGGCGGCCTCGAAGATCGCATGCGCTCGCGATTCGAGATGGGCCTCATGACGGACGTGCAACCGCCGGACCTCGAAACCCGCATCGCGATTTTGCGCAAGAAAGTCGCGGCCGAAAACACCGAAGAAGTGCCGCGCGAGGTGCTCGAATACATCGCGGAGAACATCTCCACCAATATTCGGGAGCTCGAGGGTGCGCTCATCCGCGTCCAGGCCCTGCACTCGCTCTCGAAGCAGCCCATGGACGTCGAGCTCGCGCAAAACGTGCTGAAAGACCTGCTCACGCACGATGGCAGCGCTGAAATCACGCCGAACCTCATCATCGCGGAAACGGCGTCGTACTTTGGCTTCGGTGTCGATGAAATCAAGGGCACCGCGCGCACGCGCGCACTGGTCACGGCCCGCCAATGTGCGATGTATCTGTGCCGTGAGCTCACCGAGATGCCGCTCATGGCCATCGGTGACGCGTTCGGCGGGCGCGATCACACGACTGTGATCCATGCCTACAAGAAAGTTTCGACCCTCATGAAAGAGCGTCGCGCCCTGTTTAACCAGGTCACGGAACTTACGGCGCGAGTGAAGGCGAACGCGCAGGAGCAGGGGAGGCGCTGAGGTCCGACGGTTGCGGGCCGCGCAACGCTCCTGGTCAGGCCCACAGTTTCCAGAATTGTGGAAAACTTTGTGGAGAATGTGCACGCACGGCTTGCCTTTTGTGAGTTGACGGCGCGCAAACACTTGCGAAAATGACAGTTATACCCAATGCATCAACAGTTCCTCGTCGATCCTCACACCGAATCCGAAACGTGTAGTTCTCGCTCTGACCTGCAATAATAGTGGTTATCCACAGCGTCAACAGACGTAATTAAGAGGGTTGTTTAAACTTGAGATGCGGGTAATGGGGAAAAGTCGCGTGACAGCGCACGCTCGAGCCTCGACGATGTGGAATCCTTGGGGATGAGAATGACAAGCGTGTAATTTTGACCCGGGCGCGAAGCCAAGAATTTGGCTAAAGTTGGGAAGTACGCGCGAGGGCGCGGCAAGCTTTTTTGTAAAGGAGCCGAGGCGTGAAATTTCATCTTGATCGGGACGTGCTGAGCGATGCCGTTTCGTGGGCAACCCGCACACTCCCGCAGCGCCCCGCAATGCCCATCCTTCAGGGCGTGAGGATCGTTGCCGAAGAAGGTGAACTGAAGTTTTCGACCTTCGACTACGAAGTCAGTGCCCATATTTCAGTCGAAGCTGACATCGACGAACCAGGTGAGGTACTCGTCCAGGGCAAGATGCTCAACGACATTGTGCGGGCGCTGCCCCACAAAACCGTGTCCGTCACGCACGAGGGCCCCAAGGTCGAAATCCTGTGTGGTTCCTCGCGGTTCTCACTCGCGACGCTCCCCGTTGCGGAATACCCCGTGCTTCCGGAGATGCCACCCGTAGTGGGCACCGTCGACTCGGGAACGTTCGCGCGGGCCATCTCGCAGGTGTCAATCGCCGCGAGCAAAGACGACGTCGTTCCCCTGCTCACCGGCGTTAAGGTCACGATCGACGGCGAAAAAGTCATGATGGCCGCGACCGACCGCTACCGCCTCGCCGTGCGCGAGTTCACGTGGAACCCCGCGAGCCCCTCGAGCGAACTGAGTGCCCTCGTGCGATCACGAACCCTTACCGAGGTGGCGCGATCGCTCAGCGGCGGCAACGTCGAGATTGCGCTCAATGAAGGCGAGACGGCAAACCTTATCGGTTTCGAATCCTCTGGCCGCCGCACGACCTCGACCCTCGTCGACGGCGATTACCCGCCCGTGCTGCGCCTGTTCCCGGACGTCACGCCGTACACCGTGAGTGTCGCGACAGCGCCCCTGATCGAGGCCGTCAAGCGCGTGAGCCTTGTCGCCGAGCGCAACACCCCTGTTCGCCTCACCTTCAGCGAGGGGCAGGTTGCCCTCGAAGCGGGCGACGGCGACGACGCACAGGCGAGCGAAGTCCTCGAAGCACAGGTCGATGGCGGCGACTTGGTCGTCGGCTACAACTCGGGCTTCCTCCTCGATGGCCTCGGCGCACTCGGCACCGATTTCACGCACTTCTCGCTTCCCGATTCGGTCAAGCCAACCGTGCTGCGTGGCCAGGAGTCGCTCGAAGCGGCGCCGGAGGAGCACTACCGCTACCTCCTCATGCCCATGCGCATCTGAGTTCCTGATTCTCGATGCACCTCAAGGCGCTCGAACTCCTCAACTACCGCTCCTACGCACACACCCTCCTTCGCTTCACGCCCGGGATCACCGTGTTTGTGGGTGCGAACGGCCAGGGCAAAACGAACATCGTCGAGGCCCTCTGGTACCTCGCGACCCTCTCTTCGCACCGAGTCGCCCATGACGCGGCCCTCGTGCGGCGAGGCGAGAAGACCGCAATCATCCGCGCGATGTGCGAACGCTCCGGCCGCGACGTGCGCATCGACATGCAGATCGCCCCCGGCCGCCCCAACGAAGTGCGCCTACATTCGCAACCACTCGCACGCGCCCGCGAGGTCCTCGGGCAGGTTCGCGCCGTGATGTTCTCTCCCGAAGATCTCGCCCTCGTCAAGGGCGAGCCCGAAGGTCGCCGGCGCTTCCTCGACGAGATCCTCTTCGAAATCGCCCCGCGCTTTGCGAGCATCAAATCGGATTACGACAAGGTTCTGCGCCAGCGCAACCACCTTCTGAAACAGATGCGGGCGATGAACAGGGGGCGAGGCGGCACACACGGGCCCTCCGACATTGGCGGCATGGACCCGCGCGAAGCCGCCGAATCGACCCTCGCCGTTTGGGATGAGCAGCTCGCGCGTCGCGGAGCTGAACTCATGCGCGCGCGCCTCCACCTCGTGAATCGCTTGCGACCCCACGTTGGATACTCCTACCTGCGGGTTTCAAGCGATGAAGGCGCCGACCCTAACCTCGGTCTCGGCCCCGACGGCCGCGGCGCCGTCACGAGCCCCGCGAACATCCGCTACACCTCGACCATTCTCGAGGGTGACCTCGCCGCCGCGAGCGACGCCGAAACGACGCGCGACGAACCTCCGCTGCCGAGCCTCCAGCAGCTCCACGACGCCCTCCTCGCCCACATCGCCGAACGCCGCGACGACGAAATCGAGCGAGGCGTAAGCCTCGTGGGCCCCCACCGCGACGACCTCGAGATCCGCCTCAGTGACTTCCCCGCCAAGGGGTACGCGAGCCACGGCGAATCATGGTCGCTCGCCCTCGCTCTCCGACTCGGCTCCTACGACCTCCTCACGATCGAAGAAGGCGACCTCGGCGACGGCGAACCGATCCTCATCCTTGACGATGTCTTCAGTGAACTCGATGCCCACCGCCGCGAACGCCTCGGGCGCATCATCAAAGGCGCCGCGCAAGTGCTCATCACAACCGCCAACGACGCCGACATCCCCCGTTCCATCGGCGACGACGTGCACGTCATTGACGTGGTCAAGGGTTCCGCCACCGCGCGTGACGACGGACCTCGAGGGGCGAGTAGTCAGGGGGCCACGTGGTGAACGGCGATAACCGTGCATCCCTCAACCCCTACGCGCTCGGGACGTGGCAACGCCGCCCCGAGCAGGGCTACCCCGAGCAGGGTCGCCCGGAGCCGGGACACCCTGACGAGCAGACCGGTCGCCCAGTTCCGTTAGGCGTCGCGGCGAGCAACGGCAGTGAAGCGCGGCCGCACCATGAGAAACGTGGGATCCCGGAGGGCGAGGAAAGCGTCGGAACGGAGCTGAGCGAGGAACTCGCGCCCGACCCCGATGCGAGGCCCCGAGACTTCGCGCGCCCCGAAGAGCTCGGCCGGCGCGCCCTCAACCAGGCTCGCGCCGCCGCCAAAAAGCACGGATACCGGCCGCGTGCGAGTAGGCTGACGCGCCCCAAGGGCGATCCGCGCGGCGAGAGATCGCAGGGAGCGGGGTATTCGGGGGCGCGGCCCGATCCGCGCGATCCTCAGCGCCTGAACACCGTGCTCGAAAAGATGCTCGTGAACCTCGGGTGGGATCGGGGCCTGAGTGCGGGGCGTGTGCTAGCCGAATGGGACGACATCGTGGGGCCCGCTATCGCGCAGCATTGCCACATCGAAAGTTTCGAGGAGGGCGTGCTCGTCGTGAGCACGGATTCCTCCGCGTGGGCGGCGCAGCTTCGAATGCTCGGCCCGCAGATCATTACGCGAATCCACGAACGGGTGGGTGCGCAGGTCGTGAGCGAAATCAAGGTTGCTGGACCGAGTACGCAATCGTGGAAAAAGGGGCGCCGCACGGTGACGTGGCGCGGTCCGCGCGATACCTACGGGTAGTGCAGCCGCGGTGAAAGTGGTGAAAAATCGCCCCCTCACGTAGGTAGATGGCGCTTTTTGGCTCTTTTTCACCACTTTCGTGATCGGGGTGGTGATGTGTGAAGTGGGTGAGGGGCAAGTGAGGCGGAGCGGGGGAAATTAGGGAAGGGTTAGGGGGTGTAGGGGAGTGGTAAGGGAGGGGGTGAAGGCTGGTGAGGAGGGAGGAGTCAGGGGTGGTGCTGGCGGTGCTGGGGTGTGTGAGGCGCAAAGAAGGGCCGAAGCCACCCGGCTCCGGCCCTCCTTTTTACGGGGCACCTATGAGATCAGGCCCGACGCCTGCGAGCGATCATCGCGCCACCCGCCGCAAGGAGCGAGAATGCCACACCTGCAACGGCGAGGCTTTCCGCGCCCGTGCGCGGGAGCGGGCCGCGCGCCCGCGAGGGAGCAGAGGGCTTCGAGTGATCGGCATCGTCGTCCGAATCGTTGATCGGAATCGTCTCGCCGCCATCGGAATCATCAGCGGAATCATCAGTTTCTCCGTCAGCATCCCCATCAGCGGAAGCCCCGTCGTTCGGCTCGTCCACGAGAGTGCCCGAGTCACCGGAAGGCTGCGCCACCTCATCGTCGGCGGGAAGATCAACCGCGGGAGCAGCCGAGGTGCTCACGTCCCAGTTCTTCGCAAAGAAGTTCGCCGGGTCGATCGTCTTGTTCTTGGTCGCCCATTCGATCATGAGATCGCGGATCGCCACCTGCTCGTCATAGACAACCTCGGCCTCCTTGACGGCCGGGTAACCCGAGCCGCCCGACTGTCGATAGTTGTTGAGCGCGAGGATGAACTCGTCGTTATCTTTCACGGGGGTGCCGTCGGGCCACGTGAGGTTCTCGATGCGCTCTCCAACGGGCTTGGAGATGTTGATGTGGTAGCTCACGCCCGAGAGCACGTCGTAGGAGTAGTCGGGAATGCCGCGGGTCATGCCGTCGTACTGGGCGTTCGTGACGGTCGACCAATCGTCGATCTTCGCGCCCTCCTCCTGCTGCTTGTAGTAGCGAGCCGAGTGCTCGAGATATTCCTTGAGCTGAGTGCCATTCATCTTCACGCCCAAGAGGGTGTTGTCGTAGATGTAGAGCGAAGCCATATCGGCGATCGTGACATCGCCCTTCTTGAACACGGCCTCGCGTGAGAACGGCGAGGCTTCAGCAACGATCGGCAGGCCTTCGTTCTTTGTGCCCTTCATCGCGCGCTTGATCTCTTCGGTCTGCACGTAGTTGATGAAGTCGAGGATCGCGGTGTCTTCCCAGGCCGAAGTGGCGGCGGGCATGTCCTCGGTGGCCTTGGCGACGACCGTCTCGACCCATTTCTTGGTCTTCTCGTGCCAATCGGAAATGAGCTTTTCAATCTCCGGATCGGCCGCGTAATCCGCGGCCTTGACGGCTTCGGCGCTCGGCTTCTCCTTCTCGTTCCAGTCGACAACAACCTTGTCATTGTCGAGGCTCAGTGGGATCGTCACGTTCGAAAGGAAACGCCCGTGGTAGCCAGGCTGCGTGAAGAGAACCTCGTGACCGTCCTTGTTGGTGTAGTAGTTCTGCACCTGATCGGTCTGGTGCGAGTGGCCGCCGATCACGACGTCGACGCCGGAGGTGTTCTCGGCGATCGAGCGCGCGGCATTCTCCTGGAGGTCAGCGGCCTTCCACTCGTAGCCCTCCGGGTCGAGGCCGGTGTGGGCGAGAACGACGACGACATCCGCGCCCTTCTCCTTGACCTCGGGAACGTACTTCTGGACGGCCTCGACCTGGTCGCCGAAGTTAAGGGACTCAACCTTCTTGCCGTCCCAGCCGGGGATGCCGGGCGTGACGACGCCGATCACGGCGATCTTCACGTCGTGGCCATCGGCAGTCTTCTTGTTCACGAAGGTGTAGGGCTCGAGGTAGGGCTTGCCGGTCTTTTTATCGGTGACGTTAGCGCCGAGGAGCGGGAAGTCGAGAGCGCCCTTGTAGTCCTGGAGTTCGTCGAGGCCGTAGTTGAACTCGTGGTTGCCCACAACGCCGGCGTCGTACTCGAGGTAGTTGTAGATCGTCGCGATCGGGTCAACGTCACCCTTGGCGTGGTCGCGCTTGTAGACCGTCTCGAGGGAGGACCCCTGGTTCGCGTCGCCGTTGTCGAGGAGAGCAACAGCGCTCTCGCCCTTGTCCTTGCGGATCTCCGTGATCGCGGTTGCGAGGTGGTCCATGCCGCGAAGGTTCTTCGGGTCCTCTGGCGTGCCGAAAGGCTTGCCCGTGAAGTAGTTGTAGTTCAGCGCCGTGCCGTGGGTGTCGGTCGTCGCAAGAATCGTGATGTCTTTGATGTCGGTTCGGTCGCCGTCGGCCGCGAACGCGGGGGCGCCCGCGGTCAAAAGGAGTAGGCCTGTGAGCGCAGCTGCCGTTGCTTTGCGCATGGGATCTCCTGGAGAGGGTGGGGGGACAATAACGGGCTTTTCAGAATTTAAGCGCAGAAAGTTACGGGTGGGTGAATGGCGGAGCACGGCATGGAGTCGTTTTGGCAGGGCCGGAGGGTTCCGACGGATGACCAGGCCTTTCGTTTTTTCCGTGTCATTTTTTGAGCAACCGGCCACTTAAGTCCCGCAATGTGTCTAGGCTTCTGTGATAACTGAGTCACAGAGCCGCTTCTCGTTCTTCCCTTGGCCCCGGCCCGGCGCGTTGCAGATCCCGGTGTTCTCGGTTTGATTCCTCGCAGTTTTATTCAAAGGAGAACACTGTGTCCCCAGGCTTTATGCGCAAAGTTCTTGCCGCGTTGTCGGTGAGTGCTGTCGCCGCGGGTTTTGCCGTCCCGGCAGCGCTCGCTGCACCTACCGATGACCACGAATCAGCGTCGGCGATCTCGCAGATTCAGCGCGCGGCGATTCAGAAACAGCGTGAGAAGCGGGGCACCCGCCCCGTGTCTAACGAACGCGTGCGCGTCGTCGTCATGCTGAAGGAGCAGCCGTCGGCCCCGAGCGAATCCGGCGAGAAGAGCCGCCTTTCGAACCAGGCAAAGTTGCTTGAGTCGTGGAAGGCGAAGTACGGCCTGAAGGTGGATCGACAGTTCGGGTATCTCGTCAATGGCTTCAGCGCCGAAATGCCCGAGGGCAAGATCCAAAACCTCGCGACCGAGAAGCAGGTCGCCTCGGTGCGCCGCGAGCGCGTGTACTACCAGAGCGAGTACTCGGCGCGTGAGCTCCAGGGTGTTGCCCAGGCGTACAAGGACTTCGGCGTTGACGGCGAGGGCACGGTGATCTCGATCATCGACTCGGGTGTGTACGCCCAGCACCCGGATATGCGCCTTGACGACGGTGTCTTCAAGAACGCAAAGATCACGAGCATCAACCCCGAAGCGGCCGGCAAGTTCAATGAGAAGGTGCCGACGGGCTACAACTACGCGGACGACAACTTCGAGGTCATGGACCTCACCGATTCGCAGCACGGCCAGCACGTCGCGGGTATTACCGCGGCGAATGGCTCCGAGGGGGACACCCCTGACTTTGCCTCGACGGGCCGTATCGATGGCGCAGCACCCAATGCGCAGTTGCTTGCGATGAAGGTCTTTTCGAACGACCCGAAGAAGTCCTCGGGGGCGAATGATGGCGACATCATCGCCGCGATCGAGGACTCGGTGAAGCTCAAGGCCGATGTCATCAATATGTCTCTTGGCAGCCCGAACGGTGTCCCGGATCTTTCCGACGGCGCCTATGAGGCCATGAAGAAGGCCCGCGAAGAGGGTGTGATCACGCTCGTGGCCGCCGGTAATGAGGGGCAGAACTTCTCGCTCGAAGGTGGGCCGGACGACGTGCTTGGTCGCCTCGATGACGGTACGGCGGGCAGCCCCTCGACGAATGATTCCGCGTTCTCGATCGCCTCGGTGAATAACTCGACGCTGAGTGTTCCGCTTGTTTATTTCGAGGCGAACGGCGAGCGCACCGATATCGGCTACCTCGAGGGCGTGGGTGAGCCTGACGCGAAGCCTCACCCGTATCAGTACGTGGGTCTCGGCCGCCCGGAGGACTACAAGGACGGCATCGACCTCAAGGGCAAGTACGCGCTCATTTCGCGCGGCGAGATTTCGTTCGCGGAAAAGTTCCAGTACGCCCTTGACCACGGCGCGGAAGGCGTCATGGTGTTCAACAGCGATGGCGAAGAGGGGTACCGCGGCATGGCGGGCATCGACAAGTTCAAGACCTTCGGTGCGGCCCTCACGAACGAGCAGGGCCACCAGCTGATCGACGCCCTTAAAGCAGACCCGAACGCGACGGTCACCTTCACGGACCAGATCAAGCAGGATCCGGCTCCCGACGGTCTCGAGCCGAGTTCGTTTACCTCGTGGGGAACCCCGAACGACCTGTCATTCAAGCCGCAGCTCGCGGGTATCGGCGGCAACGTGTACTCGACCGTCGGCGAAAACGAGTACGAGAACATGAGCGGCACGTCGATGGCGACCCCGAATGTCGCGGGCCTCAGCGCGCTTCTCACGCAGAAGTTCGAGGAGCGCTTCCCGGACATCACGGGCAAGGAACGCGTTGAGCTCATCGAAACGTCACTCATGAACACCGCGAAGATCCTCGAAAACGAGGACGGCACCCCGTACCTCCCTCGCCAGATCGGTGCGGGTCTCGCGGAGGTCGATCGCGCGCTCGCAACTGACGTCACCGCTACCGTCGACGGCGAGGCAGCCGTCGCACTGAAGCAGATCAACGGGCCGACGACCTTCACGGTCACGCTCACGAACCGCGGCGATCAGGACCGCACGTTCAGCATCCCCGCACAAAAGGTGCTCGGGGAAACGAATGAGGCGGGAAAGCCCACTCTTGCCACGGTCTCGAATGAGAGCCTGGCGGCGTCGGCCTCGAACGTGACCGTGCCCGCGGGCGGAACCGCCACGGTGCAGTTCACCCTCACCCCGCACACCGCTGCGGGTAATCACTTCATCGAGGGCTGGGCCCAGTTCAAGGGCGAGAATGGCGCGCTTGACATTGCCGTTCCCTACCTCGGTTTCGTGGGTGACTGGAATGAGGAGAACATCATCCAGGAGCCGGGCAAGCCGTGGATCGAGGATGGCCCCGCCGACAACACGAACCTCGTGGGTTCCCTCGGTGAGGCCACAACCCAGCTCAACAACCCCGATGAGAAGCCGCTCGCGCTCTCCCCGAACGGCGACGGCGTTCTCGACACGGTGACCCCGGGCATGCTGCTCATGCGTAACGCGGATGAGGTCGAATACGAGATTCTCGACGCGAACGGCAAGGTTATCGCGAGCCTCGGCAAGGATGAGATGCTGCGACGCATGATCGGCTCGAAGGTGCCGACCGCGTTCGACGGCGACCTCACGTTCATGGGCCGTTCGTTCGACGGCACGCTGTGGGATAAGTCGACGGGTAAGCAAACGCCCTTTGCCGACGGCTCCTATACGTTCCGCCTCAAGGCACGCATCGCCGAGGGTTACGAGCCGCAGATCACGGACCTGCCGTTCACGGTGGACACCGCGGCACCCACGATCGACATTCTCGACAAGGAGCCGGGCCGCGTGCATTTCACGGCCGTCGATAATCAGGGCGGCACGGGCATCCTCGACGATCCGATCGTGCTCGACGCGAGCGGGGAGCAGCTTACGGTCGAAAAGCAGGCCGACGGCAGCTTCGTCGCCACGTTCGATCCGGCAACCCCGTACGTCACGGTGGGCGCCGTCGATCGCGGCTTCAACGAGGCCTCCACTATCGTCACGTTCAGCGATGCGCCTTTGTTCGTCAACGTGAACGGGCACAGCATCCCCGAGGGGGAGAGCGCGTACGTGGGTAAGGATTCCGACGGTGCCCTCGAAGTGTCGGGCGTTGTCCAGGGCGAGGTTTCCCGCGTCACCGTGAATGGTGAGGACGCGAAGATTACCGATGGCACGTTCGAGTACGTCGATAAGGCCTACAAGGGCCCGAACCCGTACACGCTCGAGGTCATCGCCTACGACGCTTCCGGCAAGGAGGTCGCACGGCGCACGATCACGGTCGAGCAGGACGCGCAAGCGCCCACCATCACGATCGACAAGAGCGCGCTCAACGACAATGGCAAGCTCGTTGTGGGCGAGGACGGCAGCTTCACGCTCTCCGGCACGATTACCGATGAGCGCGAGAATGCCAACCTGAAGGCGTGGATCTTCAACGAACCTGTCGAGGTCAAGCCGGATGGCACCTTCACGTACACCGAGAAGGTCGATCCGAGTGTTCCCGTCGTGACCGTGGTGGCGAGCGATGGCGCCACTGAGGGCACCCTCGATGTCGAGATCGAGGGCCGCGAGGCGCCCGCCCCCGAGGAGAAGCCCGAGGACAACGGCTTTGCTCGCCCGACCTACGACATCGAGACGTGCAATGCGGAAGAGAACTGGTGCGATATCAGCTCGAAGAGCGAGGGCGTAAGTGAGGATGGAAAGACTCTCCACCTCACCGGCAAGATCCAGGATCCCGTGAGCTCGATCGAATTCATCCCGACGTCGCGTGCGAAGGACGGCACGATCACGAGGAACGAGCCGATTGCCGCAACGATCGAGGGCGACACGTTCAGCGTTGACCTCCCGATCGACGTGGGAATCATCGATTTCCACCAGATCGTGAAGGACGACAAGGGTGAGGAGCAGTTCAGTGGCTCGTTCCGCCTATGGGTGGATATCAAGCCGCCGAGCCTCCACTTCACGGAGCCTGGCCTCGTGGGCGGCACGCTCTACACGAACACCGATGACGTCACCTTCAAGGGATCGATCAGCGATGACGGTTGGGGTCACTACCTTGCGATCAACAACGAGTACCTGACCGACTTCGTGCGGCACAACCACCCCGGTGAGGAGGTTAATCGCCAGGAGTTCGAGCACCTCGTCACCGTCCGCGACGGCGACAAGCTCCTCGTGTACTCGAACGACTCGATGGGCAATGAACTCGTTGCGATCATTCCCGTCGTTGTCGACAAAGAGGCTCCCACCGTTGGCATCGACACCGTCAAGGACATGGAGGTGATCCGCGACCAGCGCGAGCTCGAAGCGTGGGGCGAGGATCCAAACCTCGCCAACGTCGCGGTGAGCCTCAACGGGAAGGAGATCTACAACGAGGACACCGAGCTGACGAGCAAGGCCGCAACGATCGACGGCGTGCTCGCGCCGCCCGAGACGACCGACGGCGATAATGCTGGCGAGGTCGCCCCGAACAGCGTGAATGCTGAAGAGGCGGCTTCCGATGCAGGCGATAGGAGCGTGCCTGAGCCGACGACCGTCGTGGATGGCACCGAGACAAGCACCGCGCAAACCCGGCTCGGCACGAGAATCAAGACGGCCGATCTTCCGGTTGGTTTCTACACGGCAAGCGTGAAGGCGACGGATCTTGCCGGCAACGTCACGACGCACACCACGACGTTTATCGTCGACGACGATGCCGTGATCGAAGGACCCGACACGGTGGCCTTCGAGGTCGAGCACGGTGCGCTCGCTGACCAGGCAGCCGCCGCGAAGACGGTGCTCAGCCACTTCACGGTGACCGACGACGGCTCGGCGTTCAAGGACGGCGACACGACTCTCGCGCTCGCTCCCGGCACGGTTCTCGTGCCAGGCGAGCAGAAGGTCACGCTCGTCGCGACGGATGCCGACGGCCGCTCGGTTGTGCGAGTCGTGACGGTGACCATTACCGAGAAGCAGAAGGCGCCCGAGCCCAGCACTCCGGAGAACCCGGCGAACCCGGGCGATGACGCTCCCGAGCGCCCCGCGAACCCGGATACCGATGGCGGGAGGAACCCCGGTAAGCCGCCCGTGAAGGGTGGCAGCGAGGGTTCTCAGGCCCCGGGTAAGCCCGACGGTTCCTCGGCCGAAGGTCCGTCGAGGATTCCGTCGAAGGATGCCTCCTCTCATCGCGGTTCGCATATGCCGCGCACGGGTGCGGAGATCGCGGCTACCGCGGGTGTTGCGGCGCTCATCGTGCTCGGTGGCGTGGTGGCCGTCGTTGTTGCTCGCCGCAGAGGCGGCAAGTAGGGAGCAGCGAATGGAGAACAGGGCTGTGATGGTGTAAGGCCCTGATGTGGCTCGGAAACGGGCCGAGAAATGGTGGGGTGCTGGAGGCCGGCAAGCGTCGGACTCCGCACCCCACCTTTTTCCCTTTGAATTGCATAGGGGTTGTGGGGGTTATTCCGCCCCGCCCCTTTGGATTGCATAGGGGTTGTGGGGGTTATTTCGGTCTGGCCCGGTCCGCTCCGCCCCGTCCTGCTCCGGTCCGCCCCGGCCCACTCCGCACCGCCGGGTGGTTCAAACCCCCGTTAGCCCTATGCAATTCGAAGTTGTCGGTCGCCCAAACCCCCACAACCCCTATGCAATTCAAGGGGGGAGGGGTTGTGCCGCCCGACACACGCCACCTCGATCTGTACGCATGAACGCACTTTCACCGATGCTGTGCGGTAAAATTTGAGGGTTGAGAGTGGTCGAGACTCGCTCAGCGGCCCGCAAACGGCCCTGAGAGGCCACGGGCCCCCACGGTGGGCCTGGTCCCCTACACAGGGGTCGTCGTGGTTTACGGGCCCTCGATCCTCACACCCGGGCTCAACCGACCCGGCGTTGACCATCAAGGAGATTCCTTCGTGAGCGAAGCCCAGGAAAACGCACCGCATTACGACGCCTCGGACATCACCGTCCTCGAAGGCCTCGAGGCGGTTCGTAAACGCCCAGGCATGTACATCGGTTCGACTGGCGAGCGCGGCCTGCACCACCTCGTGTACGAAATCGTCGACAACTCGGTTGATGAGGCGCTCGCGGGCTACGCGAGTGAGATCACCGTGGACGTCCTCGAGGACGGCGGCGTGCGCGTGATCGACGATGGTCGCGGTATTCCCGTGGCGATGCACCCCACCGAGAAGAAGCCCGCCGTTGAGCTCGTGCTGACGGTGCTCCACGCGGGCGGCAAGTTCGGTGGCGGCGGCTACGCGGTCTCGGGCGGTCTGCACGGCGTGGGCTCGTCCGTCGTGAACGCGCTTTCGAAGCGCCTCGAGGTCGAAATTAAGCGTGACGGTTACGTGTGGCGCCAGCAGTACACGCACGGCGTGCCGAACGCCCCGCTCGAAAAGGGTGAGGAAACCACCGAGACCGGCACGAGCGTGACGTTCTGGGCCGACGGTGACATTTTCGAGACCACCGAGTACGAGTTCGAGACGCTGCGTAAGCGTTTCCAGCAGATGGCCTTCCTCAACAAGGGCCTCAAGATCACGCTCACCGATCACCGCCCGGTCGAGGATCCCGTTGACGATGATCTTCCCGATCTCGACAATCTCGACCAGGATGTCGACGAAAACGATGGCATCAACGATGCGGCGCGCCCCACCGAGGCTGGCGCCGACACCGCGGAGAAGCCCAAGACGAAGTCCGT
Organism: Dermabacter sp. HMSC06F07; assembly: GCF_001807345.1. Lineage (NCBI taxonomy): Bacteria > Bacillati > Actinomycetota > Actinomycetes > Micrococcales > Dermabacteraceae > Dermabacter > Dermabacter sp. HMSC06F07. Next base: position 13,498 of record NZ_KV788583.1, on the reverse strand, counting down.
GACGTTCCTGTACGAGCAGGGCCTTGAGGATTTCGTCAAGTACATCAACAAGCAGAAGCGTGCCGAGGTGATCCACCCGGAGATCATCAGCTTCGAGAGCGAAGACACCGACCACATGATCTCCGTGGAGATCGCGATGCAGTGGACCTCCGCGTATTCGGAATCGGTGCACACGTACGCGAACACGATCAATACGCACGAGGGTGGCACGCACGAAGAGGGCTTCCGCAGTGCGCTCACCGGCGTGATCAACCGCTACGCGCGAGCGAACAACCTCATGAAGGAAAAGGACGCGAACCTCACGGGCGAAGACATCCGCGAGGGCCTCACGGCCGTTGTATCCGTCAAGCTCGGCGAGCCTCAATTCGAGGGGCAGACGAAGACCAAGCTCGGCAACACGATCGCGCGCACGTTCGTGTCGAAGGTGATGACCGACAAGCTCGCGGACTGGGCGTCGGCCCACCCGAATGAGATGAAGACGATCGTCACGAAGGCGCAGTCGGCGGCCGCGGCCCGCGAGGCAGCCCGCAAGGCGCGTGATGCGACCCGCCGCAAGTCGCCGCTGGAAACGGGCGGTATGCCCGGCAAGCTTCGCGACTGCTCGAGCCGTAACCCCGCGATCAGCGAAATCTTTATCGTCGAGGGTGACTCGGCAGGCGGTTCGGCGGTGTCGGGCCGCGACCCGAAGACCCAGGCGATCCTCCCGATCCGCGGCAAGATCCTCAATGTCGAAAAGGCCCGGCTTGATCGCGCGCTCGACAACGCGGAGGTGCGCTCGCTCATTACGGCGTTCGGCACGGGCATTGGTGAGGATTTCGATCCCACGAAGCTGCGCTACCACAAGATCATCCTCATGGCGGATGCCGACGTCGACGGCCAGCACATTTGCACGCTTCTGCTGACGCTGCTGTTCCGGTACATGCGCCCGCTCATCGAGCTCGGCCACGTCTTCATCGCGATGCCGCCGCTGTACCGCCTCAAGTGGACGAACGCGCCACACGAGTACGTGTTCAGCGATGCGGAGCGCGACCGCAAACTCGAAGAGGGCCGCGCGGCCGGTAAGCGCATCCCGAAGGACAACGGCATCCAGCGCTACAAGGGTCTCGGCGAGATGGATTGGCGCGAGCTCCAAACGACGACGATGGACCGCGACCTTCGCACCCTCAAGCAGGTGACGATGGCTGAGGCCGCCGACGCCGACGCGGTGTTCAGCGTGCTTATGGGCGACGACGTCGATGCGCGTCGCCGGTTCATTCAGGAAAACGCGAAGGACGTGCGCTTCCTCGATATCTAAACCGGTGCCCCGAGGGGTAAGCAGCGGTTATTGAGAGAGCATTCACGCGAGGAAGAGTAGGGGAGAAGGACATGAGCGACGAGAACATCGAGGACCAGGGCCCGAAGAGCGCCGAGGATCTCGAACACGCGATCCCGCAGGGCCTCACCACCACGGTCGACGCGATCGACGAGGACGAGGGCGATCAGATCTTCCAGGTTGATCTGAACAAGGAGATGCAGAAGAGCTACCTCGATTACGCGATGAGCGTGATCGTGGGGCGTGCACTTCCCGATGTGCGCGACGGTCTCAAGCCGGTGCATCGCCGCATCGTGTACGGCATGTACGACGGTGGCTACCGCCCCGAGCGTTCCTTCAGCAAGTGCGCGAAGGTCGTGGGTGAGGTCATGGGTAATTACCACCCGCACGGCGACTCCGCGATCTATGACGCGATGGTGCGCCTCGTGCAGCCGTGGAACATGCGCTATCCGCTCATCCTTGGCCAGGGCAACTTCGGCTCCGCGGGTGACGACGGTGCCGCCGCCTCGAGGTACACCGAGTGCAAGATGTCGCCGCTCGCCCTTGAACTGGTGCGCGACATTAACGAAGACACCGTCGACATGACGGGCAACTACGACAACACCGTCGATGAGCCCGTGATTTTGCCGGCGCGTTTCCCGAACCTTCTCGTGAATGGCTCGGCCGGTATTGCCGTGGGTATGGCCACGAACATCCCGCCGCACAACCTGCGCGAGGTGGCCTCTGCAGTGCAGTGGCTGCTCACGAATCCTGAGGCCACGAAGGAAGAGCTTCTCGAGGCGTGCATCGAGCGTATCCAGGGCCCCGACTTCCCGAACGGTGCGACCATCACGGGCCGCAAGGGGATCGAGGAGGCGTACCGCACGGGTCGCGGCTCGATCACGCAGCGCGCTGTCGTCAAGACTGAAGAGATCAACGGGCGCCTCGCGCTCGTCGTGACCGAGCTTCCCTACCAGGTCAACCCCGACAACCTCGCGCGGAAGATCGCCGAGCTCGTCAAGGCCGGCCGTCTCCAGGGCATCGCCGACATCACCGACGAAACGTCGGGTAAGACCGGTCAGCGCCTTGTGCTCACTCTCAAGCGCGATGCTGTGGCGAAGGTTGTACTCAACAACCTGTATAAGCAGACGCAGCTTCAGGAGAACTTCTCCGCGAACATGCTCGCGATCGTCAACGACGTGCCGCGCACGCTCTCGATCGACTCGTTCGTGCGCGAGTGGACGAAGCACCAGATCGACGTCATCGTGCGCCGCACCCGCTTCCGCCTGCGCAAGGCCGAGGAGCAGATCCACATCTACCGCGGTTACCTCAAGGCGCTCGATGCCCTCGACGAGGTCATCGCGACCATTCGCCGCTCGCCTGACGTGGACGAGGCTCGTACGGCCCTTATCGCGCTTCTGGACATCGACGAGATCCAGGCGAATGCGATCCTTGCGCTTCAGCTTCGTCGACTGGCTGCCCTCGAGCGTCAGAAGATCACGGAGGAGCACGATCGTCTCGCCGCGCTCATCCTCGAGTACGAAGAGATCCTTGGCAGCGAGCAGCGCCAGCGCGAAATCGTGAGCGAGGAGCTTGAGGCGATCGTCGAGAAGTACGGCGATGAGCGCCGCACCCAGATCGTGCCGTTCGATGGCGATGTGTCCGTTGAGGATCTCATCCCCGAAGAGGACATGGTCGTCACTATCACGCGCGGCGGCTGGGTCAAGCGGACCAAGACCGACGAATACCGTGCGCAAAAGCGTGGCGGCAAGGGCGTGCGCGGTGCGAGCCTGCGCGAGAACGACGTCGTGGATCACTTCTTCACGACCACGACCCACAAGTGGTTGTTGTTCTTCACGAACTTCGGCCGCGTGTACCGCATCAAGGGCTACGAGCTTCCCGAGGCGCCGCGCGACTCGAAGGGCCAGCACATCGCGAATCTTCTCGAGTTCCAGCCCGATGAGACGATCCGCTCCGTGCTCGTGATCGGCGGGTATGACGAGGCCGAGTATCTCGTGCTCGCCACGAAGCACGGCATCGTGAAGAAGACCGCGATGAGCGCGTTTGATTCGAACCGCAGCGCCGGCCTGATCGCGATCAACTTGCGTGAGTTTGAGGGGCCCGACGGTTCCCTCGTCACCGATGAGCTTGTGGCGGCCCGCGCTGTCAACGGTGACGATCATCTGTTGCTCGTCTCGAAGAACGGCCAGAGTGTGCGGTTCCCCGCTTCCGACGACGTTCTGCGCCCGATGGGCCGCGTCACGGGCGGCGTGACCGGCATGAAGTTCCGTGGCGATGATGAGCTTCTCGCGATGGATGTCGCCCACCCCGACACGTTCGTGTTTACCGTGACCGATTCCGGTTTCGCGAAGCGATCCTCGATTGACGAGTACCGCGTGCAGGGTCGCGGTGGCCTGGGTATTAAAGTGGCGAAGCTTCCCAACGACCGCGGTCACCTCGTGGGCGCCGCGATCGTTGAAGAAACCGATGAAGTATTCGTGCTCATGGAGAAGGGCAAGGTCGTGCGGTCCTCCGTCGCGGGCGTGCCCTCCAAGGGCCGTGACACCATGGGCGTTGTCTTCGCAAAGCCCGACCAGAAAGACTCGATCATCCTCGTCAACGTGTTCAAGGAAAGTGAGCCGGATGACGACGAGGCCGACGAAGCTGGCAGTGATGATGCCGGCGATGCCGTAGTCTCGGACTGATCGAATGAGCGAGGAGAACACCGTGAGTTCCACTAGCGACGATAAGACCCAGCCGATCGCGAAGCAGGGCGGGCCCGAACAGAGCGCCGAGTCGCGCACGACTGCGCTCTCGGAGGGCGTCACGAGCCGCATTGGCGCGATCAAGAGCGGCGAAGGCGATGCGCCGAAGTCGACCTCCCGCACCAAGAAGAATGCTCAGGCACCCGGTGCCCAGGAGGCAAACGTGGGTGGCGGGCAAACGTCGGACCATGCCGCCGGCCCACGCGGCGGGCAGAGCTATGGCGGAAAATACGCTGGCCAGAACCGTGGCGTGCACCCCGGTCAACCGAACGGTGCGCCGATGGGCGCCCAGCCGGCACCGCGTAGCCGCACCACCCACCAGCCCGCCGCACGCCCCATGCCGGGCTCCCACGACACCGCGCCGGTGCAGGACGCCCCCCGCCAGGGCAGCCGCCGCGTCAAGCTCACGCTTTCGCAGCTTGATCCTTGGAGCGTCATGAAGCTGTCGTTCCTCGTGGCGATTGCGTTCGGTATTGCGCTCGTGGTCGCGGTGGCTCTTCTGTGGCAGGTCGTCAACTCGATTGGCCTGTGGGATCAGGTCAACCAGATTGCCTCCGACCTCAACAGCGGCAAGCCGCTGCCGTTCATGGAGTACCTCGAGTTCTCGAAGATGCTCTCGTACTCGGTGATCGTGGCCGTCCTCAACGTCATCCTCATTACCGCGCTCGGCACGTTGTTTGCGTTCCTGTACAACATCGTGGCCTCGCTGCTTGGCGGCTTGAAGGTCACGCTGACGGATAACTAATTCCTCACGTGAGGAAAGGGCCAGGCTTTTCGGAGCCTGGCCCTTTTTCCATGATGCGAACGGTGACCTGTATGAGTACACGGTCAGCAAGCTCGCGACCTCGGAAACGAACGGCCAGTTCCTCGCTAAGACGGTGGAGAACCAGTCCGGGTATGTACCACCAGAGGATTACGAGGCTGGTCTGGACAGTGTGCGCCCCGCCGATTACAGCGACGTCGGGCAAGCCCACGCCTTGACTGAGGCCTATCCGGGCTCGCTGCGCTACTCGGAGGCCACTGACTGGCTCGTCTATTATGACGGTGTCTAGTACGAATCCGCGCCCGCTGCCCAATCCGTCGCCCAGGAGCTCACCGAACGCCAACTGGCCGAGGCTCACGAGCTGCTTGAAGACGCCAAAGACCAGCTCGCAGCCACGGGTGCTGCCATGTTGTTGGCGTCGATGTCGAAGGCGAAAGACCAGGCCATGTTCAACACTGCCCAACAGGAGGCGTTCGCCGCGTTTGAGGACGTGAAAACCTATGCGGCCTACGCGCTCAAGCGCGGGGAATCGCGCGGGATGACCAACTGTTTGAAAGAAGCCCGCCCCATGCTGCTGACCCCCTGAGCAGCTGGATGCCGACCCGTATCTGCTCAACACCCCATCAGGCTCCTACGACCTGCGCCACGGAGCGATGTCTCGCCGCGATCATGACCCGACGGATCTGGTGACCAAGCTGACCACCCCCGACCCTGGCACCGACGGCGCGCACCTGTGGCAGGAAGCCCTCGAGGTGTTCTTCCAGGGCGATGCCGAGCTCATCGCCTACGTGCAACGCATCGTCGGGCTGGCTGCGATCGGGCAAGTATTCGTCGAAGCCTTCGTCATCGCTTACGGGGATGGTCGCAACGGCAAGTCGACGTTCTGGAACACGATCGCCAGGAAGGTGGGCATCTACCCGGGCAACATGAGTGCTGATGTGCTCACGATCGGTGGGATACGCAACGTCAAACCTGAGCTGGCAGAGGCCAAAGGCAAACGTCTCATCATCTCCGCCGAGGCCGAAGAAGGCGTGCGCATGTCCACCTCCGTGGTCAAGCAGCTGGCTTCCACCGATCAGATCTACGCGGAGAAGAAGTACAAGGCACCGTTTGCCTTCACCCCGTCACACACGCTCACCCTCTACACGAACCATCTGCCCAGGGTGGGTGCGATGGAAGCGGGCATCTGGCGCATGCTCATCGTCATCCCCTTCGAAGCGAAGATCGAAGGCACCTCCGATATCAAGAACTACGCCGACTACCTCTACACGCAGGCAGGCGGGGCGATCTTGACCTGGATTATGGAGGGCGCGCGCCTCATCCACGCCGAGGATTACCACCTGAAGGCCCCTGCCCGAGTGAGTGGTGGAGGCATCAGCGGCGTATCGGGAAGAGAACAACTGGTTCGCCCAGTTCCTTGACGCCAACTGCGACCTCGACCCGGGGCTGTCGGAACGGGCCGGGGATTTGTATCAGTCCTATCGGACGTGGGCGATGTCGACCTCTGGGTGGGCGCGTCCCATGGTCGGTTTCAACGCCACCGTCGAACACTACGGCTTCACACGAAAAAAGACGATGCACGGCATGTTCGTCCACGGTTTGGCCTTGAAGAACGAGTTCGACAACTAAGTCAGACGGGCCTTATGACGACGTATGACGACCCATATGTGAGTTTGCTATAGGGCAGAAAATCTAGCCCTTAGGAAAAGCCCATATCGCATCGTCATAGGTCGTCATGGGCCTCTCACACGAGAGGAAATGAACCATGAACGAGCACGCAATCGAACAACACTTGAAGCAAGCCGTTGAGGCGATCGGTGGCCTGTGCTGGAAATTCACCTCACCCGGTACCGCAGGGGTTCCAGACCGCATCTGCATCCATCACGGACGCATCATCCTCGTCGAACTCAAAGCCCCCGGACGCCTCCCACGCCCCATCCAACGCCGCCGCATCCGGCAACTGCAAGACCACGGCGTTGGTGCGGTCGTCGTCGACAGCATCGAAGGCATAAAGGAGGTGGCTGATGCGCAACGAGCCGCGTGACTACCAACGGCATGCCACCAGGTTTGTGGAAGACCACCCGCAGGCCGCGATCCTGCTCGGGATGGGCCTGGGCAAGACGGTGGTCACCTTGACGGCGATCTGGAATCTGCTGCTGGACTCCTTCCAGGCCCGCCGGGTCCTCATCGTGGCATCCCTGCGGATCGCACGCGACCCCTGGCCTGCCGAAGCCACCGAAGGCGCCCCCAAGGTCAAGGACGAGATCATCACCGGCTGGTACCAGTCCGTGTACGAGCCCGCTGCCACCAGCCTCGGCAAGTAAAGGAGCACACCCATGACTGACACAACATCGCGTGACATTGCCGCTCGCAGTGCGACCGTGACCATCGGTGGGAGTGAGTACGAGCTGGTGCTCACCACCAAGGCCATCCGGCTGATCGCCCAGCGCTACGGCGGGCTGGATAACCTCGGAGCCGCGTTGGAGACCTCCGAGGATCTCGACCAGACGCTGACCGAGGTGATCTGGCTGATCACGCTGCTGGCCAACCAGTCTGTACAGATCCACAACCTCCCCCACCGCGGCCACCTGCGCCCGCAGTCGACGGAGGGCGAGGTGGAGCTGCTGACGGTTCCTGCCGATATCGCCGACTCCCGGGGTGCGATCGCTGAGGCACTGCAGCGCGGCACCCGCCGCGACATCCTCACCGAGCCAGCCCCAAAAGTGAGCCCGGCAGCGGATGGATAGTCGAACCCGACCAGGCAGTGTTCACCCGCCTGACCTACATCGGTTTAGCCCACCTCGGCCTGAGACAGGACGAGGTGGGCCTGATGGTCTTTGGTGAGTTGCTCGACCTTGTTGACTGCTGGCGGATCGAGACAGGACGAGCGAAACCAGCACGGGTGTGGTTCATCGACGACACCATCCCAGCCGGGATTTAGCCAGCTGCGCGATCAGTTCCCACGGTAGGTGTGATCGGACGAATGCACTGCGGGAGCGTCTGGGAATAGCCAACGCTTCGTCGGCCACACGCTGGACCAGATCGGTATCTGCTCCGAGCGCCTCAGCAATCCAGACTAGCCCTTCGGGGTGTTGAAGCCGGTTGTAGGTCGTTTTCGCCGACACATTCGGTTCTTGCCGCATGAACGCTACGCTGCCGGTCGTCGCTTGCGTTGCGAACCACTCCGCCATGTGTTCACGCTGCGAGGACCACCAGCGCCCATTCTTTTGTGGATCGGCTTGTTCCATAGCATCTGAAATCGGCAGATGCGCATCCAGCTTTGCGAGCAGTTTCGCGAACCGGCGCACATCAATATCGGTGTCACTCACGTTGTGCTTCCTCGCATCGCGGACGATTCCCACTACCTAATTCTAGTTCGAGGAGGTGACCTTCACCGTGGCTGATAGCTCGTTTGGTCTCAAGATCGGCTTGGAAGGTGAACGCGAGTTCAAGCGGGCCATCACCGACATCAACCGTGAAATGCGGGTGCTGGGCTCGGAGATGAAACTGGTGGTTTCCCAGTTCGGGAAGAACGCCACCAGTGCGGATGCGCTCACGGCTCGTAACCAGGTGCTGGCTAAAGAGATCGAGACACAAAAGTCCAAGATCGAAACACTCAAGGCAGCGCTGGAGAACTCGGCTGCGTCGTTCGGGGAGAACGATTCGCGCACGAAGAACTGGCAGATCCAGCTCAACAACGCCGGAGCTGAGCTCAACGAGCTAGAAAAAGAACTCAAGGCCAACAACGATGCGCTGGGCGAGTTCGGTGACGAGGCCGACGGGGCAGGCGATGACGCCAAAGATGCCGCCAAGGACGCCGGACGCTTAGAGGACGCGGTCGATGATCTCGGCGACGAGATGGACGACACCGGGGATAAGACCCGCGTCTTTGGGGACGTGCTCAAAGCGAACTTGGCCGCCGAGGCGATCATCGCCGGTGTCAAGGGCATCGGCAAGGCGATCGCAAGTATCGGCCGGGGTATGGCCGACGCGTTGAAGGACGGGGTGGAGTACAACGCCCGCATGGAGCAGTACACCACCAGCTTCACCACGATGCTCGGCGACCAGGCCAAAGCCCAGCAGCTGGTCAACGACCTGAAAACCCAGGCTGCGAAGACCCCGTTCGGCATGGGTGATCTCGCGGGCAGTATGCAAACCCTACTAGCCTTCGGCATCAGCCTGGAGGATGCGAAGAAGCACCTGATGCAAATCGGTGACATCTCCCAAGGTGACGCGCAGAAGATGGAGTCACTGACGTTGGCGTTTGCCCAGATGTCCTCGACGGGCAAGCTGACTGGCCAGGACCTCAACCAGATGATCAACGCCGGTTTCAACCCGCTGGAGGAGATTTCCCGCACGACGGGCAAGTCCATCGGCGAGCTGAAAGAGGAGATGGCCAAGGGCGCGATCAGTGCGGACATGGTCGCTGACGCGTTCGCTTCGGCAACCGAGGAAGGCGGCCGTTTCCACGGGGGCGATGGAAGCCCAGTCGAAAACCTTCACCGGCCAGCTATCGACCATGCGCGACGGCATCGACAACCTCAAGGGCCTGCTCGCCCAAGGTTTGACCGACGCGCTGGCTGGCACGGTCATGCCGATGGTCAACGGGTGGATCGATGAGCTCACGGCAGCCTTCGAAGATGGCGGAGCCCCGGCGTTGATCGGCAAGCTCGGCGAGATCCTGCAAGAAGCACTCGCGTTCATCGCCGAGCAGCTGCCGATGGTCGTCGAGACCGGCATGTCGATCCTGACCGCGCTGCTGGAAGGCATCATCGAGGTGTTGCCGTCGCTGTTGGAAGCTGCCCTTCAGATCATCACAACCTTGGTCACCGGGATCGGTGAGGCACTCCCGGAGCTCATCCCGGCGGCCGTGGAGATGATCGTTGCGCTGGTCCAGGGGGCTGGTAAATGCGTTGCCGATGACCCTTGAGGCGGCGTTGCAGCTCATCCTCGGGCTCGCACAGGGCCTGCTGGAAGCGATCCCGGTGCTCATTGAGACGCTGCCGCAGATCATCATCGGGATCGTGGGCGCGGTCGGTCAAGGGGTCGGCCAGATGGCCCCTGCAGGCAGCGACCTGGTGCGGGGCTTGTGGAACGGCATCCAGTCGCTGGCAGACTGGCTCTGGGACCGGGTCACAAGCTGGTGCTCCGACATTTGGGACGGCATCACCGGCTTCTTCGGCATCAACTCGCCGTCCAAGGAAATGGCGTGCGTCGGTGACATGCTCACCCGAGGCCTGGCCGGAGGTATCGAAGACACCGGCGACCGCGCCATCGACGCAGCTCAAGATGTCGCCGCCGAACCCTGGCGGCCATGAGTGAGCTCACCAGCGGTATCGACGTTCCCATCACCACCAGCCTGGACCCGGTCGATCTGACCCCAACCCACCTGCAAAAACCGCCAGCAACCACCACGAGCAGCGTTGTCGGCCAGGAGGCAGGGCATGCAGGAGAGGTGGCGGGCATCGTCGATCAGACCGCCCGGACGCTGCTGGAGGCCATGGACATCAAGGTCGTGCTCAACGACGGCACGCTGGTGGGCAAACTCGCCCCCGGCATCAACCGCCAGCTGGCCCGTATCAACTCCCACCACACGGTGCTCACCACAGGAGGTGCCTGATGCGCGGTTTCACTCTCGACAAGACTGTGTCCTCAACGTCGCTGGGCCTGCGGCTCACCGGCCCGGTCGACCTAACTGTCGCCGAGCGGGCCGCCGACGATATTGAGGTGGCGGGCAGGGCCGGGACGCTGACCCGCCTCGGCGGCTGGCACGACACGTCGATCACCTTGCCGCTCGCGATCACAGGCGGCCTGGCCGCCTACCACAAAGCCACACTGGCGCTGGGGCAGGCGACGACCATTCACCTGTCCCACCAGCCCGGAGCGTTCCACAAGGTCAAACACGCCTCCATCAGCCCGCTGCGCACGGACATGTCGTCGTGGGAATTCTTCGAGGCACACCTGGTGTGCGAGCCGTTTAGCTACCTCGACTCGGGGCTGACCACCTACACGCTCACCGCCTCCGGGCAGATCACCCTGGACTCCGCACGGCTTGTCGCACACGTCGCGGTCCGGGTGCAAACCGACGCGGTGACCGGTACGTTCCCGATCCTCACCCCAGGGGTCAACCGGGTCAGTCTCGGTAGCGGCATCTCCAGAGTCGAGATCACCGGGAACTGGCGAAACCCCTAACCCGGCCGACTTCTTCGCCCCGAATGCGCCCGTCGCCGTTTTGCTCTCGGCTGCGGGCGCACGTCTGTGAAAGGAACCCCACCAATGCTCACCGTGCATGCCCCGACGGCCACTACGTTCACCGCCATCGGCGAGGGTGTCCTCGACCCTGAACTCATCGACGCCGGCGTCGTTAAGGAGCTCGGCGGGGCCTACCAGCTGACCTTCACCTACCCAGCCGACGGGCCACCGGCATTACAGCTCGCAGTCGAGGCGATCAGCGCCGCACCGGTGCCCGGCACCACCATCCGACAGGGGTTTCGTATCCACGAGGTCACCACGAGCCTGGACGGGCTGTTGGAGGTCACGGCCTTCCACCTGTTCTACGACCTGGCAGGCAACTTCATCGCCGACACGTTCGTGGTCAACAAGACCCCAAGGCAGCCCTCGATCAGCTCCTTGGTGCCGCGACCACGAAGCACCGGTTCACCGCGACCAGCTCCGATGCGGCCACCCGGGCGTCTGCGCGTGTGGTGCGGATGAACCTGGCCGCAGCGATCATGGACCAGGGCTCGGACAACACCTTCGCCTCCAGGTGGGCCGGAGAGCTCACGCGCGATAACTGGCACATCCACCACGCCGCCACACGTGGACAGGATCGTGGAGTCGTGATCCGGGATCGCAAGAACCTCACCGGCTACACCTCGACCATTGATCTGACGAGCGTGGTCAGCCAGATCGTGCCGGTAGGGTTTGATGGGATCACCCTGCCCGAGCTCTACGTCGACTCACCACGCGTGGATCACTACGCGATCCCGCACATCAAGGTGATACGCTACCCGGACATCAAAGCGATTGCCGACGCGGAGAACCCCCGCGATGACGAAGTACCCCTGCCGCAGGCACACGCCCTACTTCGTCAAGCCGCCAAGACCGAGTTCACCACCAACCACGTAGATACGCCTGCCGCGAGCTACACCGTCTCGTTCGCTGATCTTGCCTCCACAACCGAGTACGCCGATCTCGCCGAGTTGGAGACCGTCCTGCTGGGAGACACGGTGACGGTGCAGCATGCCGACCTGGGCGTGTCCCTGTCAGCGCGGGTTGTCGGCTACGAGTACGACCCGCTCCGAGGTGCGTACGTGTCGGTGGAGTTGGGGTCGGTTGCAGGGAAGTTCACCTCGATCACCCGCACCATCACCACCGCGCAGACGGCAGCCCAGATGGCCGCTGATCTCGCTGGCGTGGCGCTGGCATCAGCGGACGGGAAATCTACCAACCATTACGGGCCGAAACAGCCCGCTGCGGCCCGCGTGGGGGACACGTGGTTTAAGGACAATGGCGAGAATATTGAGATCTGGATCTACCAGCTCACCGACACCGGCGAGCCCGGCTGAGTCGTCCTCGCCACGGACCTCAACCATGCCCAGGTCAGTGCTGGCTCGCTGAGGCTCGTGCTGAGGTGGAGGCCGCGAAACCACTGCTGAAAATGCCCGCGTTGCCGCTGCCGCTGTCGGTGCTCGTCTCACCGAAGCCGAAGCCGAGATCAGTCAGGCACGCGAGGCGGCCAGCCAAGCCGAAGCCAATGCACGGGAAGCTGAGGCGGTAGCCGGAGAGACCGGTGTGAAGGTTGCCGGGCTCGAGAGCTCAGTTTCCCAAGCGCAATACCGTGCCGATACTGCATACGAGACTGCACGGCAGGTTCAAACCAGTAGTGAAGCCTGGTTCACTGAGCTGACGGATGCGGATAGCAGCCTTGCTTCGTCACTTTCAATGATGGCCAGCGACCTGAACCTGCGTGTGCGCCCAGGCGAGATCATCTCCCAGATCAACATCTCACCCGAAACCATCTTGATTGACGGCAAACGCATACACATCACCGGGCAAACCAATATCGATAACGCCACGATCACTACACGTTTGATGAATGGCTTGCCGACTTTTTACGCAGGCGAGGAATCCACCGCTTGGGGCATTGAGACTCTCGGGGGGGGCGACCACCCGGGGTTGGACAAGGCTCACATTAGAATTTTCACGCATTTCCTGTGTCATCCGCCACAGCGTGCCCTCATCCGGCAGCCAAGCATCGTCGTCGAGAAGAACAGGAACTCGTCCTCGACCAGCGGCACACCTGCATTACGCCCGGTGGGAATTCCCACATTTTCCGGCAGCGGAATGGTGGGGAAACGACTGTGGGCGGTTCCGCTCAAGCGGAACCGCCCACAGTAGCCTAACCGTCTGTCCGCCTGCGCGCCCGGTGCTCACCAACCGGGTGCGTCAGCAGATCAGCGTCAGTTGTTCTTGCGGCGCGAACGAGTAACCACCAGAACACCTGCGGCCAGCAGACCAGCTGCTGCAGCCAGTGCACCAGCGATCTCGACACCGGTGCGAGGCAGCGGAGCGGTGCTCGAGCCATTGTCACCGGGAACCGACGGAGTATCAGACGGTTCCGACTCCGGTGTAGGCGTCGGCTTCTCTACCGGGTTACAAGCGTCATTGTTCTCCGGA
>NZ_KV788582.1:0-14695 GCF_001807345.1 Dermabacter sp. HMSC06F07 | reverse complement strand
GGTTGGGGGTTCGAATCCCTCCGGGCGCGCCAGCAAAAAGGCCCTCCACTTCGGTGGAGGGCCTTTTTGCGCTCTCCATCGTCGATACGTGAATCTGTGCCCAACGTTTGTGGCGGAATGCGACCGGATACCGCCACAAACGTTGGGTTTAGTTTCCTAGACCAGGAAAAGGGCCGAGAAGCCCGGGCGGAAGAGGTGAGCCGGGACGGAGGGGTGGCCAGCGGGCCGGGCGATATGTGCATGGCGGGTCCGCGGTGCCGGGCCGGGATCCGACGCTTGCCCTCTCCCATCGCCCCACAAAGAAACGCCGCACCCCGCCCGGCATGGGCGAAGGCGCGGCGTTTTCGTGCAACCTCAATGGCCACGAGGCAAGCGTCAGGAAACGATCTTGCCGGGGTTGAGGTTCTTGCCCGGGTCCTGAGTCTCGTAGAGATCACGCATCATCTTGACGCCGAGAGGACCGGCCTCTTCCTCAATCCAGGGCTGGTGCTCGGTTCCGACCGCGTGGTGGTGCGAAAGAGTGCCAGCGTGCTTCTGGAACTCACTTTGCACCGCATGCTTGATCGCCGTGTACTGCTCGAGCATGACCTCGTTGTTCGCGTAAGGAACGGCGAACGTGAAGTACAGGCATGCACCCTGGTGGTAGCTGTGGCTCATGTGGCAGAAGAAGAAGCCGGGAATCCCGAGCTCATCGAGCTTCGCGTAGAACGTGTCATACACCTTCGAGTGCATCTCGTTAATCCGTGCCCACGTGGTGCCCGTATCGGAGACGTCGCCGAACACGTTGAGGCCGAGGAGGAAGTCGCGAAGGTAGGGAGTATCGAACTTCTTCTGGTCATAGATCGCCCCGGGGCCCGCACCGAGGGTAATGCCGCCGGCCTTCTTGACGATCTTCTTCACTGCGGCCTGCTCGCGGCTGATCTGGGCTTTCGATCCCTCGAAGCACACGTAGCTCATGCACATCTCGTTCTCGGTGTCCCAGCCCTTCTTGCGCAGATACGCGAAAAGGGTGTCCTGGACCTTGCGGGTGATCTCGCCCTTTTTATCCTTGGGCTCTTTGAGCATCGACAGGCTGAAGGCAGTCTCCGGACCGTCGCTCAGGCGCGTGAACACGGGGTGGACTTCGCTACGGGCAATGGCGTGCATGCCGCGGATGCCGGATTCCCAATCGGGGAACATGTACGCGATGACGACGCGGTTTTCCGCCATGCGATGCACGCGCACGGTGCATTCCGTGATGACACCGAGGCGACCTTCGGAACCGAGGATCATTTCGTGGATGCTCGAACCAGAGTCGCGGCCGGGGATCGGCTTGGTCTCGACAATGCCGTCGGGGCGCACGACCCTGAGACCCCGCACGATGTCCTCAATGTCGCCGTAGCGATCCGACTGCATGCCGGTCGAGCGGGTCGCAGCCCAGCCACCGAGCGTCGAATAGGTGAACGAGTCGGGGAAGTGCCCCATCATCCAGCCGAGCTCGTTGAGCTGCTCTTCGAGATCGGGACCGTACACGCCGGCCTCAACGCGGGCGAGGCCGGAGGTATCGTCGATCGAGATGACCTCGCGCATGCGGCCGAGGTTGATCGTGATGATGGGGCGCTCTTCGTTAACGTTCGGGGTAACGGAACCGGAGATCGAGGAGCCGCCGCCGTAGGGGATCGCCACGAGGTCGTGCTCAACGATGTAGGCGAGGATCTGCTGGACCTCGTCGTCGCTCTTCGGGTAGATCACGGCATCGACGATGCGGGCAAAATCCCCGGTGCGCGCGCGGAACAGGTCGATCACGGAGCGGCCGAAGGAGTGGACGACGCGGTACTCGTCGTCATCGAGAAGGTTGTCCTCCCCCACAATGCCGGCGAGGGCGGCGCGGTCCTCGGCACCGAGGCGGCTCTCGGGAACCTCATAGTCGCTCAGCTGCGGCTCCGGCGCCGGCGTGAGCTTCTCGAGATCCATGCCGATCTTGGACTTGGCAAAGCCGGGGAAAGCGGGCTTGTTGTCCCAGCGGAAGGTGATGTCGTCAAGACCCCACCCCCACCATTTGTGTCGCTTGACCTCGCGTGCCGAAATGGGGCTGTTCATGACGCTTGCTCCTCGGGTGGTTGGGTTCCCATGATGGCTTCGTAATTGTGGGCTTTAAGAGTTCGGACGGCCGCCTGAATCCTCGCGTTGAAGCTGAGTGCGCTCTCGCCTTCCTCAGCTCGAAGGGGCGCACCAATGACGACCCCGACCGGGGGCTTTCCCGGCTTTGGCCAGCTGCGGCCTTTGGGCATCGCTTCGTGCGCACCGATCAGTGCAGCTGGAATGACGGGCACGTTTTCGCTGATGGCGAGTGACGCGGCGCCGGGTTTAAACTCGGCCATCTTCCCCGTCTTCGACCGTGTCCCCTCGGGAAAAACAAGCACGGGGATGCCCGCGGTGAGCAGTGTTCGCGTGATGCCCGAGTGCTTGCGGGAGCCGTCGCGGTCGATGGGGAAGGCATTGAAGAGCGCTCGCACGAAGATGCGGCGGTACCAAATGTCGAAGAAGTACTCTCGCGCGACGCCCGTGGAGAGGTATTTGCCCTGGGTAAAGGGGAGGCCTTGCGCCAGCATGGGCGCATCGAGGTGGCTCGAGTGATTTGCGACGAGCAGGTAGGCACCGCGTACCTTTTTCACTGCGGGATCGACGACGATCTTCTGCGTCACGGCGCTCTTCACGACGCCCTTGAATCCGACTCGCACGAGCAGCGCGCGAAGGTACGCGCGCCAGGTCGAGCGGTAAAGGGAGGGGTCGTGATACCTGCTCACTTGCTTCCCTTCGTGGCGGATTGAGAAAGCGGTTTCTCGCTGTTGCGCCGTTTCGTGAACCACGCCGCGATTGAATGCATGATGTTCCGGGGAGCGATCCGCGCGAGGAAAGCGAGCACCTTAAAGCGCTTTGAGGGGACCGAGATGAGCTTTCCGCGCGCCACATCCTGCAGGCATTCCCTCACGAGGCGCTCCGGCGAGAGCCACAGGAAGTCGGGGATCGACGAGCCGGAGATACCCGCACGCTCGTGGAATTCGGTACGGACCCAGCCTGGCTGGAGCGAGGTCACGTGCACACCGCTGCCCGCGAGGCGAACCGCGAGCGCTTCGGTGTAGGTATTGCCCCACGCCTTGATCGCGGAGTAGTTGTTTTGCGGGAGATACCCGGAAACGGAGTTCACGTTGATGATCCACCCTTTGCCGCGGCGAGCCATGGCCCGGCCGGCTGCGTTAGAGAGGTGGAGGACAGCCCGGATCATCACGTCGATCCCCGAGTCGTGAAGCGAGAGATCCTCGCCGAGGATGTCGCTACGCACGCTGAAGCCCGCGTTATTCACGAGGATGTCCACTGCCGGGTGCTCGCTGCTTTCTTGAGCCAGACGCTCTTCGACGCGATCGCGATCTGCGACAACTTCGAGATCGCACACCATCTCTTCAACATCGATGTCGTAGCGGGTGCGGAGGTCTTGTGCGAAACGCGAAAGACGATCGGCATTGCGGGCGACCAGCACGAGGTCGACACGCCGCTTGGCGAATTCGCGCGCGAAAGCGGCCCCAATACCAGAGGTGCCGCCGGTGATGAGGGCCCTATGCATGGCCCCTACGATACACTAGACGCGCATGCCCACGCGGGCGCCCCAATACTTTCACCAATGCTCGATCGCGAGGATTTAACCGCATGTCTGTGCCCTCTACCAGCGCAAATACCAAGTATCGCGAAGTTCTTCTCACGGGGGCGACAGGCTTTCTAGGCCAGGCTGTTCTCCAGGCTTTCCTCGAGCATTTCCCCGAGGTTCGCGTGACGGCTATCGTGCGCCCCAAGGGGACGCTCACGGGTAAGAAGCGGCTTGCCACCTTGCTGCGCAAGCCTTCATTCACCTCGTGGAGTGATCGCGTAGGCGAAGATGCCGTGCGCACAGCCTTCGAGGAACGCACCGACGTCATCGAGGGCGACCTGACAAATCTCCCCCCGCTTGAGCGCACGTTTGATGTCGTTGTGCACTCGGCGAGCTCGGTGAGCTTCGACCCGCCCATTAACGAAGCCTTCGCCACGAATGTGGGTGGAGCGAAGAACCTGTATGAGGCTCTCCTCGAATCGAAGAAGACGCTGCCAGGCGGCCAGGATCCCCACGTCATTCACGTGTCCACCTCGTACGTGAGCGGTCTCGCCAAGGGTCTGTGCCGCGAAGGCCGCCTCACGCACAACGTGAACTGGCGCGAAGAGTACGACGCCGCGTTTGCGGCGGCACGCGAAGTCGATGCACTCTCGCGCACGCCTGAACAGATCAAGAAGAACCTGCGCCTCGCTGAACTGAAGAGCGGCAAGATGGGCCCAAAGGCGATCGCCTCGGTCGCGGAGGACGCTCGTCGCGCGTGGGTGCGTGCCCGCCTGCAGGATTACGGCCTCCAACGCGCGAACTCGCTTGGCTGGACCGACATTTACACGTTCACGAAGGCCATGGCCGAACGTGTAGGCGAAGAGATGTGGGCCGATTCCGGCCACCGCCTGAGTTTCGTGCGTCCCGCCATCATCGAATCGGCTGTCTCTCACCCCTTCCCCGGCTGGATCGACGGGTACAAGGTCGCCGACCCGCTCATCATGGCCTACGGCAAGGGTCGGCTCTCGGAGTTCCCGGGCCTGCCCGATTCGATTCTCGATATCATCCCCGTCGACCACATCGTCGGTGTCATCCTTGCGCTGGCAACTCAGAACGTTGAGCGCACGGGCGATGAGGCGTACTACCAGGTCGCCTCGGGCAACTCGAACCCGCTCCCCCTCCACGAGATGGTGAGCATCGTCCACGACTACTTCGTGGAAAATCCCCTGACGGACGACAAGGGCGAGCCGATTGCGGTTCCCATGTGGACCTTCCCGTCGGTCGATTTGGTCGAGGCGAAGTTCTGGGCCACAAACACGGCAGTCAAGGCAGCCGAGGTTGCCGTCGGACGCCTCCCCGGCACTCGCACTACCCGCTCCTGGGCTGGCAAGCTCCACAAGAACTCCTCCGCCCTCGACACCCTCAAGAAGTTCATGGGTCTCTACAAGGCGTACACGAAGACCGAAATGGTCTTTGACGACGCGAACACGCGCGCGCTGCGCGCATCGCTTCCCGAGGAGTTCCTCGAGAAGTACGACTTCGACATCACTGATCTCGACTGGACCTCGTACTTCCGCGATCACCACCTGCCCGCTGTCACCGAGCTTACGAACGCCTACTCACGCCAAAAGGCGGCCCGCAAGGCTCGAGCCGAACGCAAGCCGAGTGAGCTGACCGCCTCGAGCGACACTCTCGCCGTGTTTGACCTCGACGGCACCGTGATCGCGCAGAACATCGTGCAGCAGTATCTCGCGATCGTGAAGGAAACCCGTTCAAGCGCCGGTGGCGCAAAGGAAGTCGTCAAGCTCGCGGGGGCGCTCCCCCAGTACCTGCGCAATGAACAGCACTCGCGCTCGGAGTTCATTCGAAGCGTCATGCGCCGTTACCGCGGTTTCACCACGGCGGAACTCCAGGAGGTTCTCGCGGGTGAGCTCGGCGAGAAGGTTCGCGGCCAGATTAAGGCGCAGGCACTCGAACGCCTCGAGGAGCACCGCGCCGCCGGGCACCGCACGATCCTCATCACCGGGGCCCTCGACATCCTGGTGGAACCCCTCGCGGATCTCTTCGACGAGGTCGTGGCGACCCACATGCACGAAGAAAACGGCGTCCTCACGGGCTACCTCGCCACTCCCCCGGTGGTCGGCGAGGCCCGCGCAAATTGGCTAAAGAAGTACGCGCAAAACGGGAACTTCGATCTCGCTCATTCCTACGGTTACGGTGATTCGCATGCCGACGCCGCCTGGCTCGGGGTGCTCGGGAACCCCACGGCTATCTCGCCCGACCTGGGCCTGTACGCCGAGGCAAAGAAGAACCGCTGGCCAATCGTCGAGTGGAAATAGCTGCCAATTTCCACTAAAGCTGGGGCGAGGGCGTAGGCTATGACCAGGGCGCTTAGTGCGCCAAAGGTCCCTTTACCCCTGATCCCTAAAGGAGACGTCCCGTGGACGACCTCGCAAATAAGCTCAATATTCCGCCTGCGCCTGCCATGGCGAAGGCACTTGAAGACGGCATGTACGCGAAGGCCACGATGCCGGCCTGGAAGATTTTCTGGCTGGGCCTCACCGGCGGCGCCTACATTGCGTTTGGCTTCATCATGTTCGTCACCACTCAGCAGGGCGCTCCCGGCGAGTGGCCGCTCGGCATCACGAAGATGATCGGTGGCGCGTTCTTCGCGACCGGCCTCATCATGGTCATCAACTCCGGCTCGGACCTCTTCACGGGCACGACCCTCAACATCATGCCGCTCCTGTCCAAGCGCATTACCGCCGGCCAGCTGCTCCGCCACTGGGGCCTGTCCTACGTCGCGAACTTCGTCGGTTCGGTGACGATTGCGATCCTCGTGTTCCTCGCCAACACCCCGGCCACAAACAAGAGCGCGTGGGGCCTCATCATCCTCAACGTCACGAAGAGCAAGCTTTCACTCGACTGGGGCAACGCTTTCGTCCTCGGCATTCTCTGTAACATCCTCGTGTGTATGGCCGTGTGGCTCACCTTCGCGGGCCGCTCGTTCATCGATAAGGGCCTCGCGATCGTCGTTCCGCTCGTGATCTTTGTGTCTACCGGCTTCGAGCACTCGATCGCGAACATGTTCATGCTTCCCATGGGCTGGCTCATCAAGACCTTCGGCGCGGATTCCTTCTGGGCCGGTGAAGCCATCACGAACGCCGGCGTGACTGCCGCCGATTTCGACATGATCAACTGGGGCAAGATCATCTTCGGCAACCTTCTCCCCGTGACCCTCGGCAACATCATCGGTGGCGCCCTGTGCGTCGGCTGCTACTTCTGGGTGGCCTACCGCAAGGATGCCATCAAGGCTGAGCGCGAGGCCGCTGTCGCCGCCAAGTAACGGCGCGTTCCTCGCACACTAAAGGCGAAGGCCCGGTTCCCTCACATCGAGGAGCCGGGCCTTCACCTTTGCGGCATAGAACCAACAATCAGCCGGTGTTCTTCATGCCTGCGGCGACGCCGTTGATGGTCGTCAGCAGCGCACGCTTTTCCGCTTCGGTGATCTCAATCCCGCGCGTGTGAGCGTCGCGCACGCGCTGGAGCATCGCCACCTGCATGTAGCTGATGGGATCGAGGTAGCGGTCACGCACCTCGAGTGTCCTCTTGAGTACCGGCGAGTTATCGAGAAGGTCGAGCACCCCCGTGAGGCGCTCGATTTCGGCGACCGTCAGTTCATACTCTTCACGGATCGTCTCGAACAGGTGCCACAGTCGCGTCGGCACGAGCGAGTGCACGTAGTGCGAAGCGATGCCCATGTCCGTCTTCGCGAGCGTCATCTCCACGTTCGAGATCACGGTCCGGAAGAAATGCCAGTTCTCGTACATTTCCTTGAGGTCGTCCTCGAAGCCCGCCTCACGAGCGGCCTTGAGGCCCGAGCCCGCACCGAACCAGCCGGGCACGATCTGCCGCGACTGCGTCCAACCGAACACCCACGGGATTGCGCGCAGACCATCGAGACCCTTCTCGCTCGTCGTTCGCTTGGAGGGGCGCGAGCCGATCTTCAAGTCACCGAGCTGCTCCACGGGCGTGGACGCCACAAAGTATTCAGGCAGGTCGGGATCATCAATGAGGGTGCGATAGCGCGCAAAGGAGGCGTCGGAAAGGTTTTCCATGACGGTGCCGAAGCGCTCCAGATCTTCCGGGCTCGTGCGGGGCTTTCGGTGCAGGGCTGAGCCCTGCATGACGGCTGCAAGCGAAAGATCGAGGTTTTCGCGTGCGAGCACGGGCAGCATGTACTTATCGGAGATGACCTCGCCCTGTTCGGTGAACTTGATTTCGCCCTCGAGAACGCCGTAGGGCTGCGCGAGAATCGCATCGTAGGTGGGACCGCCGCCGCGGCCGACGCTACCTCCGCGACCGTGGAACAGACGCAGCGTCACGTTGTGTTTGGCGGCAACGTCGCGCAGGCGTCGCTGAGCCTGGTGAATCTCCCACTGGCTCGTAATGACGCCCGATTCCTTGTTCGAATCGGAGTAGCCGAGCATGATCTCGTGGCGATCGCCGCGAAGGCGCACGATTTCGCGATAACTCGGGTCACTGAGGAGTTCATCGAGGATCTCGCCCGCGTGGCGAAGCTCTTCGACGGTTTCGAGCAGCGGGCTAAAGCCGATGTCTGCGCGGGGTTCGTCGCCCGCAAGGTCCACGAGGCCTGCCTCGCGCGCGAGCAGTGCCACGGCAAGGATGTCGTCGGCGCCGCGGGTCATCGAAACGATATAGGTCTGGATGACATCCGGCCCGTACGTGCGGTGCGCGGTGCGGATTTCGCGGAAGACGTTAAACGTGTTCTGCACCGAGGGATCGAGGGGGGATTCCTCGCCGAGTAGCTGCGCGCTCGCGAGTGGTCGCTTCGATGCAAGCTCGGAGGAGAGCACCGTCGTGCGCTCTTCACGCGTGAGCTCTCCGTACGCCTTATCGAGCTCGCCTACCCGGTCAAACATTTCCGCGAGCAGGTCGTGGTGCTTCTCGGCGTGCTCGCGTACGTCCATAATCGCGAGGTTAAGGCCGCTGCCAGCGAGAACAGACTGCACGAGGGCAACCGAACCGTCAGCCATGAGATCACCGCGGTGCTTGCGGAGCGAATCGCGCAGTTCTTCGAAATCGTCCTGGAGTTCAGCGCCGGTGAGATAGTCGACGCCGGGCTTGTGCGCTTCACCGCTGTGGATGCGTGTGCGTGTCGCCGCGAGCTTTGCACGCATGGAAAAGAGTTTGAGGCGATACGGCTCGTGGGCGAACAGCTCAAACTGCTTTTCGGGCACGAACGTGAGAGCTTCTTGATCCTTCTTTAGGCTCTCGTTGAACTGCTCATCCTCACCGATCAGAGTCGAGCTCATCGACAGCTCGAGAGTGAGCGTGTCGAGGAACGCCTCTGCGATATCGATCGCGGCATCGGCCTGAAGTTTGAGCACCTCGCGGGTCACGTCTGCCGTCACGTATGGGTTGCCGTCGCGGTCACCGCCGATCCACGAACCAAAGCGAAGCGGAACCTTCCGCACGGGAAGATCAGCGCCGTAGTCGCGAAGCTCGTGGCGCAACGCGTCGAGAACCTCGGGGAGCGTGTGGAGGTAGAGCGAGCGCAAGTAGAAGATTGCGTTGCGCGCTTCATCCTGCGGGGTTGGTTGCGTGCGGCGCAGCTCGTCGGTCTGCCAGAGCGCTTCGATTGTTTCCGCAAGGTCGCGATCTTGTTTCTTACGGGCGCGCGAACCTTCCTCGGTATCCGTCTCGAGGAGAGTCGAGACGCGGCGCAGCTTCGTGAGAACCGCGCGGCGCGAGGCCTCCGTGGGATGGGCCGTGAACACGAGGCGCACATCGAGTTCGTCAACCGTGCGCTGAAGCTCCTCCACCCCGGCCTCTTCCGCGATGGACTTCACCGTGCGGGGGATCCATGAGTCGTTTTCGTCCTGCACCTGGAGCGCGCGCACGCGATACGTTTGCTCAGCGGCGTTCGCAAGCAGGAAGTACTGGGTGAACGCACGCGTGAGCTCTGTCGCCTGCTCGATCGGCAGTTCCGCGAGGCGGCGCTGCACGCGCATCGTATCCTCGGCCGATTTCGACTGCTTCGATTGCTTCGCAAGCTGACGCACCTCCTCAACCAGGTCGAGCAGTTCTTGCCCGTGCTGGTCGGCGAGCGTTTCACCGAGGAGCGTGGAAAGCCGACGCACGGTCGCGCGCAAGGGGGCGTCGATAAGCGGGTCATCGCCCACCACCGGGAATTCGGCCGTCAACGTGGGCACGTTGTGAAGGCTATCGTCGTGCTGTTCGCGCACCTGAAACCTCTCGTTTGGAAGCGGGTGGCACCCGTGGCGAACCGAAAACACCGGCGTGGCGCTCGCGGTCCCCCATCAGCGCCGAATGAGCCGGGGCCAGTCTACTCCCACACGCGTCCCACCTGCATCCAGGGGTTGAACCGCATCCGCCACGCATTGCAGCGAGTGGTACGAGGCACTCCAACGCGTTCGTTACCTGTGCGACGCCACATGGAAAATTAACGCGGCAAAGGTTAAAAGAGATTCCCCCACCCGCGTTAAAGCGGGCGGGGGAACATCCTATCTGCGGAGACGAGAGGATTTGAACCTCCGAGGCGGCTCTACACCGCCTACTCCCTTAGCAGGGGAGCGCATTCGGCCACTCTGCCACGTCTCCTTGCGCGCATGGCGCTGAGTCAGCCTACCGAACTTCCTCGTGCTGCTCAAATCTTTCGCGGCGCGTCCCACATTGCGCCGGCGTCATCCTCAAGGTTTGATGTAAATACCCTTGCCTTCAAGCTTGACGACGTTGAAGCCCATACCGAGTTCTTCGCTCTTGACGGCGGCTGTACCGTCGCCACGTTCCTCGACTGTGAAGGCGGCACCGTTGAGCGCCTCGCGCATTGCGTTCGCCTTATTGGGGTCCATCGGCGCAACTTGCTGGCTCGCCGCCCTCACGCACGCGTTTTTCTCCACCTGGTTTTCGAGCACGAAATAGCCGCCGTTAGACTCGGCAGCCGCGAGTTCACACGCGACGGCCCAGTTCGAATCTATGCGCGCTTGCGCGTACAGGATGGTGATCTTGACCGCCTCCTGCTTTTCCTCCTCGGTGAAGGGAGTGCGGCTCGGCATGAGGGTCGCTCCCCCACCGCTGCCCGGATCCTGCGGCCCCGGAGCAGGCGCCGGTCCGGGCGCGGGCGCCGGATTCGGAGGGGCTGTGGTCGGCTCCGGGGCAGGCGGAGCGGTGGTGGGAGTCCCCGGCTGGGGTGCCGGGCCACCGCTCGTGCCGGGGTTCGCGGGCGCCGGTGCCGAAGTTGTTGGACCGGGCAACGGTGCGGTTGTGGGTGCGGGGCTCGCGGAGTCCGACGGTTGCGCGCTTGACGCAGTTGCGGAATTCGACGGGTTGCCCTCATCTTTGGAGGAAGTGAGGGCCCCGCACCCGGCGAGGCTGGCTGCCGTGAGAGTCGCCGCGAAAAAAACGGCAAGGGGGCGTCGTGTGCGGATGAGATTCATGAATGCGCCTCCGTGGCGGTGTGGGGTTTGAGGACTTCGAATCTTCAACATCACCGCCAATTGGCCGGTCACGTGAATTGCGCAAAGTCGACGCGAGTTACAGCAGGCCCCTGGCAACCAAGCGCAGACTGCCGTCATCGAGCCTCACAAGCGTCATACCTATGGGACTTCCATCCACAAGAAATTCGGCTGTCCCGTCGTGCCCGTCGCGGAGAGTCATACGCTCTGGGCTGGCTTCCCCAAGCGCTTCCTCTGCACTTTCCCTGTCACCCTGAGGCCCTTCCACGCTCTCCCTGAGAGGCAGTATGCAAGCCTTCTGTAGTTCTGGAGCATCAAGGCGCAACATCTTGCCTCCCTCCTCCGCAACGAGCAACCCGCAAGCCTCTTCATACTTGCCGTCGAGGACACGACGCACGAGCTCGGCGGGAAGGTCGCGACCGCGTTTTAACTCATCCTCGGTGAGGGGCGTGGGATCAACCATGGCCTTGGCGCTCGCGGGAAGGTTCTCGAGGGGTCCAACTTCATCCGCCGTTGGCTGTTCATCGTCCGGATGTACCTCACCGCCGCCAGGCGACTCGTCCTCGTCAGGCTCGGTTGTTGAGTCGCTCCGCTCGAGTGTGGTGGGACCCGCGCCACCCCCGTCGGAGGCGGCATCATTATGCGTGGGCGTCGTCTCTGCGGTGGTTTCGGCCGGAGACGTTATTGCTTCCGAGGTTGGATCGCTCGCTCCCGGCTCCTTGGTATCGCCACAGCCTGCAAGACCAAGAATAAGCGCGCCAGCGGCGGCAATCGTGCACAGCGAACGGATCTTGCAAGGAAGAGCAAACATCGTCAACCTTTCATATGGATTAAGTCGCTTGGTTTTGCCATTTCCCGCTCTAAAAGGAGTCTGTTTCGAGAGCCAGCAGCTCCCGAAACAGAGAGGAACGAGCTAGAAATTATCGACCAAAAGGCGAAGGCTGCCGTCGTCAAGCCGGGCAAGCTTCGTTGGGCTCGGCTTGCCGTCGCGTGCGAAGGTAGCTGTGCCGTCCCCATTATCGTGAAGCTCGAAGTGCTTCGGGTCAGAAGCTTCTTTCACCTGTTCCGGCGTCATGCTCTTCATAGAGGAGGAATCTATGCCGGTTTGAAGCTGAGCGGCACATTGCTCCCGGAGCTCCGGCACATCGAATCGCACAAGAGTGCCATCCTTACTCAGCACCATCATGTCGCAGACTCCGGCAGCATCCCCCGCTACCATTTTGGTCATCATCTCCTGCGGAAGCTGCAGGCCACGCTGCATCTCTTCTTGCGTGAGTGGTGTGGGATCCAATTTCGCCTTAGCACTCTCGGGGATGTCCTCGAACGAGTCGATACCTCCGGTACCCCCGGGGCTCGGTTGAGATTGGTTCCCTCCGGGTGCCGCCGGCGTTTGGTTCCCTCCCGGAGCCACAGGCGGCTGCTGAGCATCGGGAGTAGCGGCTCCGGGGTCATTCGCACCCGGATTCTCACCCCCGTTGGACACCGAGGGGCTGGCTGGTGTCGCTGACGGACTTTCATCATGCCCAGGGGCGCTCGACGAGGCTGAGGGCTCGCTCGCCCCCTTTTCTTCTCTCCCCTCTTCATTCAGAGCTCCGCACGACGCGACGCTTGCGGCCAGTGCGCTAGTCGCGACTGCTACTGCGATGGTTCGAGAAATACGATTCGCAACTCTCATCTGGTTCTCCTTCGCTACTATTTCGTCGAGCTCACCGCGCAAAACTACTACTGGGCAACTGCGAGGCGAACGCCGCCATCCTTAATCTTCAGAATGTTGAAACCGAGGGGTTGGCCAGCCATTGTCAGGGCAAAGGTGCCATCACCGTTATCTTTTAGCTCATAAGTGGCAGGATCAAACATCGATCTGGCTTGTTCCTCGGTCACGCCGCTACCACCTTGGTTCTGACCCGAAAAACTGTCCATGGCTTGAACACACTTCTCGCGCAACTCGGGAGTAGTATCCATGCGACGCATCGATCCGTCAGGCTCCTTGAATACGGTGGTGTCGCAGAGCGAACTGAAATCCCCACCCGTGGTGATTGCCACGAGAAGGTCGGCCATCATCTGTTTCCCCTGCTCCTTTTCCTGATCGGTGAGGGGCGTGGGATCAATCTCGACAGGCTCGCCTAGACCTGCAAGGCCACCACTCCCAATCCCGCCGGTGCCTGAGCCCGGAGCGACTCCACCGCCGTCACTGGGAGGTGCGGGTTTCGAGTCCGTGCCACCCTGGGTCGTCGGGTTTTCCGTACCACCCTGGGTCGCCGGTTTTTCAGTTGGCTCGGGGAATTCACTAGCCGATGTCGTAGGCGCTGGCGACGAGGTTTCTGCGGACGGCGATGCAGACGCGGATTCTTTCTTTGTTTCATTGACGGCACCGCAACCGGCGGCACCCAAAATAAGCAATCCCGCGGCTGCGGCGGCGTAGAGTGCACGAGCGGTGCGTAGTGTTGCGGACATGATCGCCTTTCTTCCGGTGCGTCTGTGAGTGCGCTTCCCACACCTATGATGCGACCAAGGTAACGCCCGTTTCTGCATCTTCCTCGAGAGACACACACAGTTTTTTCAGCCTGCGCAACCTCTTGCGAGAAGACAACGACCACTCCCACATTTCGAACTGTCGCCGTTAAAAAGCGAAGGTGGCTCGGTAGACGACACTACCGAGCCACCCAGGCTTGACTCTTCTCTCACCTCAGCACGGGTGACCGACCCGAACCATGGAGAGAATCAGGAAGACAGATTCCTCATGTCGACGAGCGGACCCGCGCCCTTCACCTTGAGGAGCGAGATGCCGAGATCCTGGCCCTGGAACAAAACCTTGGCAGTACCGTCCTCGTTCGGCTGGATCTCAAGGTTTTCGGGCTTCATCACCTGCTTAATCTGCTCAGCCTGATCCTCGGTGATGCCCTGGCTGGAGAGGACTCGCTCGTTCTGAGCAGCGCACTGTTCGCGGATCTCAGGGGTATCCATGCGCTCGTAGGCGTCCCCGTTCCTCGCCACCATGTTCGTGCACGCATCTTCGAACTTCTTATCGAGCGAACTGGTGAAGAAGTCGGCCACGACCTGTGCGCCCTTCTTCTTGTCTTCTTCCGTGAAGGGGGTTTCGTCAAGCTCTACGGGCGTCCCGTGAACGCTCGAAGCGACGTCGTCTCCCGTGACAGCGCCGCTGCCGGAATCCGTGCTCTCGCCCGAATCCGAGGCCGAGGCTGAGCTCTCGCTCGACGTCGAGTCTTCCTTGGTCTCTGAAGCGGTCGTGGTCTCCTTCGAAGCGGAATCATCCTTCTTCGCGTCGTTGGAGGCGCCACAGCCCGCGAGGCCGAAAGCGAGCACGCCGGCAGCGGCGATGATGGAGATCGAACGGTTCTTACGCATGAAAGTAGACATCGTCAACCTTTCGTGTTGGTCAGGGCCAGCGGCCCATGAGTCTCGCCCCTCGCAGAGCCCTTGAGGTCCACATTCGTGACGCTCTCGAGATCCACAAAGGAACGCGGACAAACCTAGCATCCCCTATTTCCGTGCATTCTCAGCTTTATGGAGAGCCGTCACATTTGCGCATCGAGGTTCAGAGCTGAGGTTACCCTCGTTTAGTGGACACCCT
>NZ_KV788581.1:42208-45191 GCF_001807345.1 Dermabacter sp. HMSC06F07 | reverse complement strand
GGTGTCCACTAAACGAGGGTAACCTCAGTACTGTTAATGACAGCATTATTCTTTGCGGCGCGGCTGCCCGGTCGCGGGTCGCCAACGCCTTGTCTAGAGAGTTGGAGCCTTGAAGAGTGAACTTCGCGCCCACCCTGGGGCGCCTTTTGTGGCAGCGTGTCTAACTTTGTTGTTGATGTTGGCGGGGATGGTGAGCTTTCCGTCGGCGGCGGCGGGGGAGCCGCAAGCCGTGAACCGGCAAGTATTGAAGTGTTATGTGGAGGGGCGCTCCCACATGTGCGAGGAGGGGCAGCTCCGGGCGCTAGTGGAAGAAGCGGGCACGGTTCCCTCGCGGATTGAGATCGGCAATGGCGCTGACGTTGAACTATCGAAGACGCTCGTGATCCCGGCGGGGGCGGACATCGAGTTTGTGAATACTCTTCGGCTCCCCTTCGGTGATTCGAGAATCATCCGTGCCGATGGGTCTTTCACCGGCAGCCTTATTAGGGTGGAAAAGGGCGCGAAGCTCACGCTTTCGCAAGATCCGAGTAGCAACGATGAACGACTCATTATCGACTCGCGTGCCCAGTATGAACACGTGGTCAAAGGCTCGTCGTTCGCCCCTACTGTGGATGTGCGCGGCGAATTAGTGATGAACGAAGGAAGCATCACGGGGGCGCGAAAGCTTACGGGGAGTTATGAAGGCGCGGTCACCGTCACGGGTGAAGACGCGAAATTTACCCTCAATGGTGGTTCGGTCACGGACAACCAGCGAAAACTCGGTTCCGCATCCTCCACGCAGTACGGTGCCGCGAACGTGGCACTTTACAAGGGCGCGACGATGGTCATGAACGGAGGAGAGATCTCCAAGGGCCGAACGGAAACCTCTGACGCCTACGGCGAAACGGGCGGCATCGGCGTTTTCGATGGCGCTCACCTGACCGTGAACGGCGGGAAAATTACTGACAATCACGGCTGGGTTGGCAATATCAACGCCTTCAATTGGCAGCAGTCCGTGTGCTCTAAGGAGGACACTGCGGCAACGCGCGCACGCGTCGATATTAATGGCGGTGAATTCTCCAACGGCAGCGCCGCGTTCGGTGGCGGTGGCATCAATGTCTTTGGGAACGCCGACGTCACGATGAATGGTGGCACCATCAAAGACAACTACGCATCGAACGGTGGCGGCGTTAACGCCATGGATTTGTATGTGTGGGGAGCGAGCGGTACCTGGGCTGAAGTTGCTGGTGACGGAAAAAACTGCGGTTTTACTCCCGAGGAATGGACGAAGGTCTCACCGGGCAGCTTCACGATGAACGGCGGCTCAATCACGGGCAATACTGCCTCTCGTACCGGGGGCGGCATCAACGTGGTGTCAAACGGCGTGCACGTGAACGCGGGCCTCATCGAAGGCAATGAGGCAAGGCATCAAGGCGGTGGCGTCTACATTGCGACCAAGTCGTATGCCGCTCATTTCAAGGACGCTCTTATCACCGAGAACGAGGCAACTTCGGATAGGGGAGTGGCCTTTGGTGGCGGTATTTGGCTTTGCCCAACCGGCAATCTGACGATGCACGTGACGAACGGGGCCGCGGTGTTTGAGAACATTGCGAGCCGGAAGCGAGCCAGTGGGCAATGGGGCGATGACATTGCCCATGACAACTACGGAACCGCAAGCAAGGCCGGTGTGCGCATGGATTCGCGCATGCTTGGTGGCGGAATTCCCGCGTACTACAAGGATGGTTCGTCCTCGTCCGACCGCTTCGATCCCGAGAACCCCGGGAAGAAGCAGGTGTTTGACGGGATCGCGAGGGATTCTGATGATTCGAGCGACTACCGAACGTCGATCTCGAACGAAGGTTTGAAGACAGTCGCGAACGCTCAAGCGAAGGATGCCGCACGGTCGTGGGCGCGACTCACCATTTCGAAGAATAAGGCTCCACGCGGGGGCGGAATCGGGTCAAACGGTGGCGTGGTTTTCGGTATTCCTGAAGCCACCAGCATTGAGGTGAAGAAAGAGTGGAAGGGGTCCGACGGTAGCCAGCTTGCGAGTGAGTCTACGGTTCCGGTCGAGGTCCAGCTTTGGGCTTCGGTTGATGGCGAGAAGTTCCCCGTGGGCCAGCCCGTCACGTTGAACGGCGAGAACGAGTGGAAGTACACGTTCACGGATCTGCCGAAGTCAAAGACCGTTGACGGTAAGCAAGTTCCCGTCTCGTACACCGTTGAGGAGGCCACGGTTGAGGGCTTCACTTCGAAGGTGACTGGTGACGCTGAGAAGGGCTTCACGATTACGAACACTCAGACACCGCCGCCCGTCACGTCGGTTGATGTGACGAAGGTGTGGAAGTCCGCCGATGGCAGTGTGCTTGACGCTGCTTCCACGGTTCCGGTGAAGGTTCAGCTCATGAAATCCGTAGCCGGGAGCACGACCGCTGTCGGTGAGCCAGTTGAGTTGAATGCCGGTAATGGTTGGAAGCACACGTTTGCGCAGCTGCCCGTCTCGGAGAAGGTTGATGGCGAACAGGTCGACGTCACCTATTCGGTCGAAGAGCTGACTGTTGAGGGGTTCGCATCGGAAGTGACTGGTGATGCGGCGAGTGGTTTCACGATCACGAATACGCAGACCCCGCCTCCGACGACCGAAGTTTCGGTGAACAAGGTCTGGAAGTCGTTTGACGGTGAGGATCTTGATCCTGCGTTGGCGATGCCGGTGAAGGTTCAGCTGATGGAGTCGACTGGTGGGGAGAAGTCTCCGGTTGGTGACCCAGTTGAGTTGAGCGCCGAGAACGGTTGGGCGCATACGTTCACTGGTTTGCCGCTGACCAAGAGCATCGATGGCAAGCAGGTTGACATCGCCTACTCGGTCGAGGAGCTTGAGGTTGACGGTTTCACCTCTGAGGTGATGGGGGATGCGGCAAGTGGTTTCACGATCACGAACACTCAGACACCGCCTACACCGCCCACGACCGAGGTCTCGGTGAACAAGGTCTGGAAGTCGTTTGAC
>NZ_KV788581.1:0-42188 GCF_001807345.1 Dermabacter sp. HMSC06F07 | reverse complement strand
GCTGATGGAGTCGACTGGTGGGGAGAAGTCCCCGGTTGGTGACCCAGTTGAGTTGAACTCCGAGAACGGCTGGACGTATACGTTCACTGGTTTGCCGCTGACCAAGAAGATCGATGGCAAGCAGGTTGGCATCACCTACTCGGTTGAGGAGCTTGAGGTCGACGGTTTCACCTCGATGGTGACGGGTAATGCTCGCGACGGTTTCACGATCACGAACACGCAGACTCCGCCGACACCGCCGACGCCGCCAACGCCTCCGGCAACCCCGCCGACGCCACCAACGCCCCCGGCAACGCCTCCAGTCCCTGAAAAGCCTCGTTTGCCGCTGCCCCGCACCGGCACCGAGGTGGGCGCCGCCGCAGCCCTGGCCATCGCACTGATGGCAGTGGGCGTGACGATTGTGAGGCGTCGCAAGCCCTGATCGCGGCTAAAGACTTGGCCTGAATGTGAGTGGCCCCTGGAAGTGACATGCTTCCGGGGGCCATTCGCGTGAAAGCGGATTCGCGATGTCCGCTCGAGTTCCAGCCCTGCCCGGCCCGCCGATCCGGTCAGAGCCGACGCCTCCTAGAATGAGCGCTGACTATCCATTCCTGCGAGGAGGGAAACCATGAATGCACCAAGTGTGCTGTTCGTGTGCGTGAAAAATGGCGGCAAGAGCCAAATGGCGGCAGCACTCATGCGTCACCATGCACGCGATGCGATCGAGGTGCGTTCAGCGGGCACGAAGCCGGGGACGGCGCTCAATGAAGCTTCTCGCGTGAGCGTGGCAGCCGTCGGAGGAAATTTTGACGGGGAATTCCCGAAGCCGATCGACCCACGCATTCTGCGCGCCGCACACCGCACCATCATTATGGGTGGAGACGCACACGTCGAACCGATCGAGGGGATGCGCGGCACGATCGAAAAATGGGACATCGACGAGCCCTCCTTGCGCGGAGTCGAGGGGGAGGAGCGCATGGCCCTCATCCGCGACGATATTGATCGACGCGTTCGGGCCCTGCTTGCAGAGCTGACCGCAAGCGCCGAGTAAGCGAAAGGAATAATTGTGCAGGATAGCGCCGCACCTCGACTGTCCATCCTTGACCGCCTTTTGCCGCTTTTCATACTTACCGCGATGGTCGTGGGAATTGCGCTGAGCGTGTGGGTTCCGCAAACCGCGGAAGTGCTCAACCACGTAAAAATTAGCGACATTTCGCTGCCGATCGCTCTCGGCCTTCTCGTCATGATGTATCCGCCTCTTGCGAAGGTGCGGTTTGAAAAAGCGAGGGAAATCGTGCGCGACAGGCGGCTCATGATCCTCTCGCTGCTTCTCAACTGGATCCTGGGTCCACTCCTGATGTTTGCTCTAGCGTGGGTGTTTCTGCCGAACGAACCGGAGCTTCGAACGGGCCTTGTGATCGTGGGTCTCGCGCGCTGCATCGCCATGGTGCTTGTGTGGAGCGATCTTTCGTGCGCGGACCGTGAAGCAACGGCTGTTCTCGTAGCGATCAATTCCGTGTTCCAGCTCGTCATGTTCTCGGTGCTCGGCTGGTTTTACCTCCAGGTTCTCCCGGGCTGGCTCGGGCTTGACACCACCAGTGCGCACTTCTCCTTTGCGGCGATCGCGAAAAGCGTGCTCATTTTCCTCGGCATCCCGCTTGCCCTCGGCGTGCTTTCACGCATCCTCGGTGAGCGATACAAAGGCCGGGAATGGTTCGAGCACTCCTTCCTCCCGAAGGTCTCGCCACTCGCGATGATCGGGTTGCTCTACACGATCGTCGTGCTGTTTTGCCTCCAGGGCCGGCAGATTCTGCAGCACCCCTGGAGCGTCGCAAGTGTTGCCCTGCCACTGCTCGCCTATTTCGTGCTCATGTTTGGAATCTCGCTTATTGCCGCCCGCGCATCGGGCATGAACTATGCGCAGAGTGCCTCCACGGCCTTCACAGCCGCCGGAAACAATTTTGAGCTCGCGATCGCCGTGACAATCGGAACCTTCGGCGCGACCTCTTCGCAGGCACTCGCGGGCACGATCGGTCCGATGGTGGAGATTCCCGTGCTGGTCGCGCTCGTGTACGTCATGCGCGCTGTGGGGCCCCGCCTTTTCCCGGGGGATCCGACGCTACCGCGTGTCTCGCACGGCGCTTGATCTGCGGGTCATGAGCGGCGGCGCGAGCCGGGTAGGGCTTTCACCGGTCAACCAAGGTGTGCGCAGTCGATGTCATGAACGTGACGGTCGAAGGGCCTCACCTCAAGACTGAGGTAAGGCCCTTCGAGAAATTAGTGCCGTTAGCGTCTAAGCGGGGGCTGGTGCTGACGTATCGGCGTCGAGAGCCTTCTCCGCTTCTTCCTCACGCGCATCACGTTTACGGTGACTGAGCCAGGTGCTGAAGCCGAGAACAGCAATCAGAAGTACGCCCCATACGAAGTTGGAGGCAAATGCTGAACCTGACCAGGAGCCAAGGACCATGTTGATACCGGTTTGGAGCTCCTGCATGGCGATCGCTCCGATGGCGATCATCCACAGACGGCCGGCGCCGCCGTAGGGGTCCATACCAGCGATCACGGCAATCAAGATGGCTTGCATGAGGTAGGAGCTTGCGAACGATACGTTCGCTGCGTTGGTTGACGCGAACATGAGAAGTCCCGCGATCGAAGCGAGCACGCCTGAGGAGGCATAGACCACGAGGATCGTGCGGTCTACGGGGATGCGGGCGAAGCGCGCAACCTTATTTGATTCACCGATCGTGTACATGTGGAAACCGAAGCGGGTTTTCAAGGTAACGAGGGTGAAACCGGCAAGTAGCAGCAGGAAGATCACGAATGACATGGGCATGAGCGCCACTGTGGTTGTTGCGATAACCCCCGCGTTCCCGCTTCCGTACACGGTTGCACCCTTGGTGAGACCCGTACTGATGCCGAGGTACACGCTCATGGTGCCGAGCGTGATAGGGATCGGATGTACGCGCAGTGTGGCGATAAGGAACCCGTTGATCGCACCTGCAGCGGCTCCGACGATGAGTGCGGCGATACCCGCGAGGACAGTCGCCAGCGTCGAGCCCATTGACGGCAGGAGGGCTTCGCCTACGAGCGCGGCAGTGATCGCAGCCGTGTTCGCTACTGCCACAACTGACAGATCAATGCCGCCAATCAGGAAGGTGATCCCGATGCAGATCGCGAGGATCCCAAGTGGCGCGATCTGTCCCATCATGCTCTGCATGTTGAGAATCGTCGGGAAGGTGTTCGGTGCCATGATGCTGAGCGACACTGCGAGTACAACGACGAGTGCGATGAGGGTCCACACTTGGGCGCGAGGCCCGAGACGAGCGTCGTTCATTCTGTCACCACCATTCCTCGCCGGCGTTCAACGCGGCGGTCGCGAATTGCCGGCACGCATACTCCGAAGAGCAAGAACGCGCCGATGAAGAGGTCCTGCCACGCCGCGGGAATTCCAACGAGCACGAGACTCGAGCCCACGACGGTGATGAGGAGGACGCCGAGCATCGTGCCGAGAACGCTGCCGCGACCTCCTGTGACTGCGGCACCACCGAGGACAACGGCGGCAAGTACCGTCATCTCCAGCCCCGTGAATGTCGAAGGGTCCGCGGCGCGGTTCATGGCGGCATAGAACAGGCCTGCCAATCCCGCGGTGGCACCCGACACGATGAACGCGGAGGTGCGAATGAGGTTGACCTTAACCCCCATGCGCTTTGCCGCTTCTTCATCGTCACCGATCGCGTAGATATAGCGGCCCCACCACAGTCGGTGCAACAAGAACGCAAGCACGACCGCGAGCACGAAGAGAATGAGGACACTCGCGTGGAGCGAAACCGTGCGCCCAGCACTTTGCGTGGTGAAGAGCTGGGTGCGCGCGAAATCAGACATTTGCGCGGGCAGGCTGCGGATTCGTTCGGTTCCGACGAACGCCAAAAGCCCGCCGCGGTACAGGGTGAGGGTGCCGATCGTTACAATCATCGACGGCAGCTTGAGCCAGGCCACGAGGATGCCGTTTATGAGACCGAGGAGTGCCCCGATCACAACGGCGAGTGCGACCGCCACCAGGAATGTCCCGTGGAAGTTGAGCGCTTGCAACGTCACCGTGGTGAGGTACATCGCTGATACGGCGATAGCAGAGACAGACACGTCGATGCCGCCGGTGAGCAGCACTAGAAGAACCCCAAGCGCCATGATGCCAACGACAACTGCGGATCGGCCGATGCCGAAGAGGTGCGCGGCAGAGAGGAACGTGGGGTTTCCGAGAGCAAACACGATGCATGTCACCACGATGACGATGCCGAGGAGCAGTTCACGCTTAGCGAGCAGGGTTGCGAGCCAAGACCTGTCTGGCGACTGCGTTGCCTGAGTTTCAGCCACAGAACTCATACCTGACTCCTTTGACCATTGATATCGATGATGATTTCCTCGGTGAGCTCGGTAGCCTCCGCTTGTTTCACGATCTCGCCCTGCACCACGAAGGCAATTTCGTCGCACAGGCTCATGAGCTCTGCAGGTTCATCGGACACGAGAAGAACGGCGGTTCCCTCATCAGCAACCGACCGTATGAGATCGTGAATGTCGGCGCGAGACCCCACATCGACACCTACGGTCGGATTATTGATGATGACGACTTTGGGCCGTGGTGCGAGAGTGCGGGCAAGCAGCACTCGCTGTTGGTTACCACCTGAGAGTGACGACGCTGGTGCGCTCACGCTCGGTGCTTTGATGCGCAAGCGTGAACGCCACTCTTTCGCACTTGCCATGATTGAGCGTGCGGAGATGAGACCGCCTTTTCCACGCACGTTGTGCAGGTTGTTGACAGTCATGTTGTCGGCGATCGACCAGTCGAGGAAGAGGCCTTCAGTGAGCCTGTCGTCAGGTACGTATTGGATCTCCTTCTTTGAGCGAAGATCCTTCGTCGGTTTGCCGTTGAGCTCAATAGTGCCTTTATCGCAGCTGATGAGGCCGGCGAGGGCGAGGCCAATCTCGATCTTTCCGCAGCCGACGAGTCCTGACAGCCCGAGGATCCTGCCGGGGTGAAGCTCGAGATTAATGTCGTTGAACTCGTGGCCAAGGCTTATGCCTCGAGCTGCCACAATCGGTTTTTCGGCGCGCTCCCATGCGCTCTCGCGGCGCTCATTGAGAACGTCGGTGCCCGTCATGAGCTTCGAAATTCGCTCCAGATCGTATTCAGCCGCGGGGCCTGTCGCGATGAGGTTGCCGTCGCGGATCACCGTAACGTCATCGGCAATCTCGACTACCTCGCGCAGCTTGTGCGAAATGAAGATGAAGCTCATGCCTTGCGCCGCGAGGTGACGCACAGTTTCGAGGAAGGAGTCGATCTCATCTTGGGTCAGAGCCGCAGTGGGCTCGTCCATGAGGATGATGCGACCGTCCGCAGAAACGGCGCGGGCAATTGCCACGAGCTGACGTTCAGCCGTGGAAAGGTCACCGAGGCGCGTGTTCGGCGAAATGGTCATCCCGAGGGTGGCCAGTGCTTTTTTCGCGCGGGCGCGGGCTTCGCGGGAGGGAACAATTCCGACGGGGGCTTTCGATCCGTCGAAGCTGATGTTCTCAGCGACGGTCATGTTCGGGAAAAGGGCGAAATCCTGGTAGATCACGCGAACGCCGTGAGCCAGAGCATCGCGCGGGGTGATGGACTCGATGGCGTTGCCTTCGAGTTCGATCGTTCCCGAATCCGGAGAGTAGGCCCCCGCGATGATTTTGGTCAGGGTCGACTTCCCGGATCCGTTTTCACCGACGAGCGCGTGCACGGTTCCCTGGCGCAGAGTGAGTGAAACGTCGTTGAGGGCTTTGACGGTTCCGAACGTTTTTGAGATGCCGCTGACGCGAACGGCAACCTCACCGTTCGCGTCAGTAGCGTGTGCGGGTTTAGTAGTCATAGTCGCCGGCGTTGTCCTTGGTCACGTTGATCCAGGCATTATCGCCGTACACGACCTTGTCTTCGATGGTGATCTTGCCGTAACCGTCGATGCCGAGGTCAGTGCCCTCTTCAACCTTTTTGTCGTCGAGGAGAAGCTTGGCGATAGCGTTCTGAGCCCACGCAGCGTGGCCCGGATCCCAGAACTGGATCACGTCGATCGCGCCACTTTCAAGAAGGTCTTTCGTGTCCTTCGGGGTGGAAGTGCCAACCACGGCGATTTTGTCCTGAAGTCCTGCCTCATCTACTGCCTGGCCCACGCCAACGACGTCAGTCGAGGCGGAACCCTGCACGCCCGCGAGGTTCGGGTGAGCCGAAAGGAGCTCTTGCATGGCCTCGTAGGCCTTTTGGGAATCGTCGCTTGTTTCGACGAAATCGCCAACCTGCTTCATCTCCGGGAAGTTCTTCTCCTGGTACTCCTTGGCGGCGTTGACCCACTCCATGTGCGTGGTAGAGGAGAGCGAGCCCACCATGATCGCGTATTCGCCCTTGTTGCCCATCTTTTCCGCGAGGAGCTTCATGAGGTTGATGCCGTAATCAGCGTTCTTGAACGCTTCAACGTCATAGTCAGCGTTTTTGATGGACGGAGCTTCGTGGGTCACGACCTTAATGCCAGCGTCCATGGCCTTCTTGAGCGTTTGCTCGACAGCATCGGGCTGGAAAGGCGTCACGCAAATCGCAGCGACCTTTGAGGCGATGAGGTCTTCAAGAACCTTAACCTGTGCCGCGGCATCGGCTTCGGATGAACCCTGATAGTAGGCGTTTTCGCTCGTTTTCTTGGCGTATTCCTTGACACCTTCTTCCATGCGGTTGAACCAAGCGATACCGGTGAGTTTGGGAACTGTGACCATGGCGCCGGCGGCATTGCCACCGCCCTCACCGCCGCTTGTTCCGCCCTGGGTGGTTCCACACGCGGCGAGGGAGGGGATTGCGAGGATACCGAGCGATGCGAAAAGCATGGCGCGGCGACTTGGGGCGAATTCAGCGTTCATTGTTTTCTCCTTTGAAAATGGTGGGGAAATCGAGTGAGGGGTCAGTTGGTGTGGAGAGCTGCGGCGAGGGCTTCAAGGAAGCGCAGCGCCGCAACTTGGCCTGGGTCTTTGTGGCCAACGGAGCGGTCACCAACCCACGCGGCTCGGCCGCGGCGGGAGGGAAGAGCTGCGGACTTTTCGACGGTGTCGCGTGCCGCTTCAACAGCCTGGGCAACGCGCGTCTCGAGGCTTTCTCCCTCGGACGCTTCGAAGCTGTGGAGGGCGGCGTCGAGTACGTCGAGAACTGTCTTGTCGCCGATCTCGGCGCCTCCGCGCTCGGCGATCCGTGCGATGAGCGCCGTGAGGGCGACAACCGTCGGATCTGCCGAACCTTCCTCGTTCGCGACAGCATTTGCGGCCGCAAGCGTGCCTCCGCCGAGAAGCGCCGCGAAGGTCGAGGGGTTCGCGGAGGCGAAAGCAGTTCCTGCGGTGCGAAGGACTTCGTGTACTGCCGCATTTTCGGGAAGCGCGGTCAGGGCTTCGTGAACGGCGCGTGCGCCAGAGGAAACGGTGATGCCGAGGTCGCCGTCGCCGAGGGCGGCATCGAGTGAGCGAAGCTCCTCCGCATGGGAAGGCAGCGTCGCTGTGACGCCGAGAAGGAGCTCTCGTGCGGGACCGGGATTATCGACCGTCGTGATGTCGCGTGCAGTGGTCGCGCGCGCGACGGGCACATTCTTTGCTTGTGCTTCCGTAGGCTCCGCGTGAGCACCGTGGGCCGAGCCGGCGGCTTGCTCGAAGAAGGGAGAATCGGCGGGAGCCGAGAGAAGTTCGGATAGCTCATCGTCGAGGTGGCACAGCGAAACGGAGGCGCCGGCCATTTCGAGGCTTGTGGCGTACTCACCGATGTAGACGTGGGTGAGACGTGCGCCGCGCTCGGTGATGGTCGCGTGGAGACGGCGATAAATCACGTAGAGCTCTTCGAGCGGAGTTGCGCCGAGTCCGTTGACCAGCACGGCAAGTTCGTCCCCTTCGCCCACGGGAAGCTCGCGAAGCAGCTCCGTGGTGAAGCGGTCGGTAATTTCGTCGGCGGTTTCGAGGGGACCGCGGTGCTGGCCAGGCTCACCGTGGATGCCGATTCCAATTTCCATTTCGCCTTCGTCGAGGGTGAAGGTGGGTTCACCGGCGGCCGGCAAGATTGTGGGGGAGAGGCCGACGCCCATTGTGCGTGTACGGTCGCACGTGCGTTGGGCGATCTCGGCAACCTGGTCGAGACTGTCGCCGCGTTCGGCAGCGGCACCCGCGGTTTTGTAGGCAAAGAAGAGGCCTGCGACGCCGCGGCGGGTTTCGGCGCGCTCGGGCGGCGCGGAGAGGAGATCGTCGGTCCCGAGTACGGTGCGCGTGCGAATCCCGTCGCCTTCACACATGTCGGCCGCGAGGTCGAACGTGTATACGTCGCCGCCGTAGTTGCCGTAGAGGTAGAGCACGCCGGCGCCGTCGTCACTTGCCACGGTTGCGGCATGGATCTGCTCTGGCGAGGGCGAGGAAAAGACATTGCCGACGGCAACGCCCGAGGCGAGGCCTTGCCCGACGTAGCCGAGGAAGAGGGGGAGGTGGCCCGAGCCGCCGCCCGTGACGATGCCGACCTTGCCGCCCGTGCCCGCATCTGTGCGAACGATCGCACGGCGGTCGGGGTCGGCTGCCCGGAGCTTGTCGCCGTGAGCGAGCAGGATGCCGTCGATGACCTCATCGACGAAGTTCTCGGGTGAGTTGATGATCTTTCGCATGTCAGGCTCCTTTGCCTTGTGGTGTGGGCGCGGTTAGTGGGTGGAGTTGGCCTGGATTTCTCGCAAGCTGTGCATGAGGGAGCGTTGGTCGATCCCGAAGGTGTCGTGAATTGCGCGGTAGTGGGTGTAGATCTCGTTGTAAGCCTCGTGGGCGGTGGGGTTGGGCCGGTAAACGGTCGCGATCGCTGACTCAGCTTTGCCGGCGCTCTGCCAGGTCAGTTCACCTGCGGCGATCGCGCCGTGGAGAGCCGCGCCCAGGGCGGAGGTGTTCGCGGAGGAAGACACCTCGACCGGCATTCCGATGACGTCGGCCAGGATCTGCATGAGCAGAGGGCTCTTGGCGGGGATTCCGCCGCACACGATGAAGCGGTTGATCGGAACCTCGGCCTCTTCGAATGCTTCGAGGATGATCCGCTGCCCGAAGGCCGCACCCTCGAGGAGTGCGCGGTAAATGTGGTAATCGCGCGTGTCGAGGGTGAGTCCGACGATAGCCCCGGAGAGGTTCGAGTCAATGAGCGTGGAGCGGTTGCCGTTCATCCAATCCAGGACGATGAGGCCAGAGCCGCCGGGCTGCAGGGCCTGGGCTTTCGACTCCAGGACTTCGAAGGTGGAGGTCGCGGAAATGGAGGCGAGGTCGGCGATGTCGGCCGAGGTCATGTTGCGGGCGAACCACCCGAAGGTGTCCCCGAAGCCCGCTTGGCCCGCTTCGTAGGCCCAGTGGTCGGGCAGGATGCCGTTCTTGACGACCCCCTGGATTCCGCGCGGGGTGCGGTGCTCTTTGGAAACGACGAGGTTGCACACGCTTGTGCCCATGACGGCGACCATGGTTCCGGGCTGGGCGGCGCCAGCACCGAGGAAGGCGGCATGCGCATCGATGTTGCCGGCAGCAACGGTGACGTGAGTGTCGAGCCCGAGCCGCGTGGCCCACTCAGAGGTGAGCGTCCCGGCGCTTTCGCCCGGGGTGAGGAATTCGTGCCCCAGTTTGTCGAGGACGCCCGCGAAGCCGGGTTCGAGCGAATTGAGGAACTCGGGGGAGGGGTAGCCTCCTGCTTCTTCGCGGTAGTTGCCTTTGAAGCCTGCGACGGATGCTCCGCGCACTTCGTGGCCGACGAGCGTCGAGACGATCCAATCCTCTTGCTCGATGATGTGCGAGGTAGCGTCGTACACCTCTTGATCGTCGCGGAAGGTTTGCAGGGCTTTCGGAAGCACCCATTCGGATGAAAGGCGACCCCCGTATTGCGGCAGGAAGAGGCCGCCTTCGGCTTCGGCAGCGCGGTTGATTTCTTCGGCGTGGCTTTGCGCGGCGTGATGCTTCCACAACCGCGCGTAGGCCAGTGGGTGCTTCTTCCAGCGCGGGGAGCGCGAGAGTGGAGCCAGGTCGTCGTCTGTCAGCACGATCGTGCAGGCGGTGGTGTCAACACCGAGGCCAACGATCTGCTCAGGATCCACGCCGCTTCGGTCGACAACGACGCGCACGACCTTTTCGAGGGCGACGAGGTAATCGTCGGGATCCTGCAGTGCGGTGTTGGGGGTGAGCTTTTCCCCCGAGGCGGCGAGCGTTTCGGTCATCACGCCGTGTTCGTAGAGGTGGGTTGCGGTTTCGATCTCCGCGCGATCGGCAAGCCGCACCAAGACTGAACGCGCGGATTCGGTTCCGAAGTCGACGCCAATCGCGTATGTGCTGCTTTCTGCCATGTCACTCCTCTTCGAGTGGGTGTGTGCGGGGGCCTAGGACGGGTGGTCCGCTGCCCCGGCGTGACGTATGCTCAAATGAGCGCTCTCGACCGCTCACATGAGCACACTAGCCCTTGGTGTGACCCATGTCAATCACGGTAAAGTGCGGGGAGCAGGCGAGGCGCCTGACGAGACCAGGACATTTGAGGAGAGAGGCACCGATGGATGCCGAGTTGCCCGAGCCGCAATTGATTGCGTCTCTCGCGCGCCGCCACTACCTCGAAGATGTCTCCAAGGTGCAGCTCGCCAAAGAGTTCGGCATCTCCCGGTTTCGCATCGCACGGCTCCTGGCCAAGGGCCGCGAAGAAGGCATCATTCGCCTTGAGATCATCGATCCTTCCACTGACCTGCCCATGCTCTCCGAGCCCCTCGCGAGCCACCTCGGCCTCCGCTACGTGCGAGTGATCGGCACCAACGGCACAGACACCGACGTGCGCACGCAGCTCGGATCAATGGGAGCGCAACTGCTCGGCGAACTCGTGAAACCCGGGGATAACCTGGGCCTCGGGTGGGGGCGGACGGTGGCCGAGGTCGCGAAGAACCTCCGACGCCTTCCCCCCATCACCGTCATCCAGATCTCTGGCGCCCTAGCGGCCGCACATGCGTCTTCGCCAATCGACAACATCCGCGAGGCTGTTCTCAGCGCCAACGGCTACATCCACGACCTCCCGGTCCCCTTCTACGTGCGCTCGCCCGAAATGCGCCGCCAGCTCTTCGAAACCCACTCCTATGTGCGTGGGCAATTCGAACACCTTGACACGGCCCTCGTGTCGATCGGCTCATGGGAACACAAAGAAACGCAGCTCTATCGCGAATTCCCGCCCTCGGTGAGGGCACGGCTCGATCAGGTCAAGCCCGCCGGCGAACTCGCAGGCATCTGGTTTGACGAGACCGGCAGGGTCCTCGCTCCCGAAGTCACCAGAATGTGCATGACCCTCGAAACTCACCACTTGAGCCAAACCCCCCGCGTCATTGCGGTCGCCGCGGGGGTGAAGAAAGTGTCGGCCATTCTCGGCGCGGCCCGCACCGGACTCATCACGGGCCTTGTCACCGACCGCGACACGGCTGAGGCTCTTCTCGAAGCGCACTAGGGCGAGCGAAGCTGCCCGGTAACGTGGATACAGACACCATCGTTACCGCGCCCAGGAGCCGCCATGTCGAAGCCTCTCGTTCTTTCCGATATCCGCAATCGCGCGGGCGCGTTTGTGTCGGATTGGCGTGATGCGGAGGGTTATGAGAAGGGCGAGGCTCAGGAGTTTGTGCGCGGACTTCTCCGATGCTTCGGCATTAGCGGCCGCACGGCGCCGTGTATGAGAAGCGCGCTCGGCGCTCATCAACGGGGAAGCACGGGTTTATCGACGCGCTCATTTCGGGAACCGTCGTCATTGAAATGAAAAGTGCGGGTCGAGACCTTGTTGCGGCTGAGCAGCAGGCTCTCGACTACATCGAGTCCCTCACGGAGCATGAGCGCCCCGACTACATCCTCACTTCGGATTTTAAAAAGTTCAGGCTTCTGAGCCTCGTAGCAGAAGCGGGGGGGGGGGAAGCGACACTCTTGAGTTCCCGCTCGAGGAGCTGCCCGCGCATGTTGAGGACCTTATGTTCCTTGCGGGGTATCGCCGCGCGAAGTTCGGCTCGAAGGAGCAGGAGCAAGCGTCCATTCAGGCGGCGAACCTCATGGCGGGCCTTTATGAACACCTTGAGAAAACGGGGTATGACGAGCACCAAGCGAGCGTGTTCCTCATTCGCACACTGTTCTGCCTTTACGCCGACGATTCTGGACTGTGGGAGCGCGACCTGTTCTCGCGGTATCTCGAGGAGCGCACGAGTGAAGACGGAAGCGATCTTGGCTCCCAGCTCGCGACGCTGTACCAGGCGCTCAACAAGCCCGAAGAGAAGCGCTACGCGAAGGACGACGAGCTTTTGCAAGCGTTCCCGTATGTGAACGGGAGCGTGTTCGGGGAGCCGACGGATATCCCGTATTTCGATCGAGAATCTCGTGAGCTGCTCATCCAGGCGTCCTACTTCAATTGGTCGAGTATTAGCCCCGCGATTTTCGGCAGCCTCTTCCAGGCGGTGAAAGACAAGAAAGCGCGCCGCGAGCTCGGTGAGCACTACACAACCGAAACGAACATTCTGAAGCTTATTCGCCCGCTCTTCCTCGACGAGCTCGATGAGCGTTTCACGAAGGCATACAACAAGAAGAGTGAGCTGAACAAACTCCTCGAGCACTTGGGGGAGCTGCAGTTCCTAGAAACTTTCATGCCACAACGGATACAAACGCGCGCCAACTACGATTTAGCCGCTTGATTGGTTCACGCCGAAGGAATTGACTAATGGAATTGAATCAAACTACCCGTCAGAGGCTTGAAAGCTTCATTACCGAGATTCCCCCACGCCTCCTTCACACTGCCGGACTGGCTTGCTTCTTCTTGACCGCAGCTCCCAGTACGTCTGGCGCGGTCTGCGTACCTGCCGCGTCTGCCATGCTCACGGCGTTGACTAGGTTCGAGATACCGGCAATCGCGGT
Source organism: Dermabacter sp. HMSC06F07 (assembly GCF_001807345.1). Taxonomy (NCBI): domain Bacteria; kingdom Bacillati; phylum Actinomycetota; class Actinomycetes; order Micrococcales; family Dermabacteraceae; genus Dermabacter; species Dermabacter sp. HMSC06F07. Next base: position 29,255 of record NZ_KV788581.1, on the reverse strand, counting down.
TCCAGCTGTCGTACGCGTCTCTTGGTCCCGCTTCGAGAGAGGAAACAGATGCCCAACGCTTGACAGCGCGGGAAACATTAATGGACACGTTGTAGTTATCACCGAGGAGGACGACTTTATTGACGCCTCGGTTCTGCAGTTCGACGATGTTGTCGAGCGTCGCGGCCCGTCTGGCTTGATGCCACTCGTTGGGAACCAGTGCGGACTGTGGAAGTCGCTGACTTCGCCAGCCTTGGCAGTTGGTGAGCCCCTGAATACCGCAGAGTTCCTACTTGCACCCTCAGGGGATCATATTTGCTACGCCCTCTACCATCCAGCACCAGCCGCGGATACTGTTCAACGCTACAGAGAGCTCAATAGTAGCAACAATTTGCTGGCGTGGGAGGAGAGTATGGCTGATTTGTATGCCTGGATAGCTGCTAATAAACTCCCACAGCTTCAACTTCCAAACGCTTCCGTCAACAGCGGGCTGCAGCAGGCAATGGATCTCTGGAGAGGGCAGCCGCAGCCCAACTGGAATAGCTGATGAGCTGGTCAGTCCTTGGCGATGTCTTGTTGGCTTCCGTCACGGAAGATGAACGTCACTGTGCCATGCTGGCTGACGGTGGCGTGGTCGAGGAGAGTCACGCACAGGTAGGGACTGAAGGTTAGATTGTTGATCTCGAGGTTGGTAGTTTCTTGCCGGTAGTAGCGGTAAGCGGCGAGGCGATTCTGTTTGCTCTGGATCTGGGCGTATACCTCGGCATGTCGCGCGAGGAGTGCTTGGTGCTGCTGGTGGACTGCGTTGAACTTCTGCTCATAGGCGTGTTGGTCTTGTGCGACGCGTGCGTTGTGGGCGATCAACGCTTGGATTTTCTTGGCCACCTCATCGATTTGGGCGACTAGACCTGCGGCTTGAACTTCCAGGTCGCTAGTATCGAGTACCTCTAATAACGCCTGGCTTGTGCTGTCATCGGCTGGCTTATCGAAGCGCAGTTGGATGGCGTCGAGGAACAGGTCTTTGAGGCGCTGATCGTCGATGTGCCTGGTGGCGCATTTTTCCTGGCCTGAGCATTTGTGGCCGCACCGCCAGATGACCTTTTCGTACTTACTGCCCGCGTGCCAGGTTTTCGATCCGAAGAAGTGTCCGCATTGGCCGCAGATGAGGGTGGATGAGAAGGGGCGGGTGCGGTGCTGTGTTCGCTGATCTCTAGCGCCTTTAGCGATTTCGGCTTGGACAAAGTCCCACACGGCGGGGCTGATGATGGCCTCGTGGTTTCCGGTGACGTAGTACTGGGGTACTTCGCCCTCGTTGATGACTTCCTTCTTAGTGAGGAAGTCTGCGGTGTAGCTCTTTTGCAGGAGTGCGTCTCCTTTGTATTTCTCGTTGGTGAGAATGGATCGCACGGACTGGTAATGCCAGGTTTTATTCCCTGCTGCCGTGTAGGTTGCTGGCTCGTCTGTCAGGGTGTGCGCGATATGCCTGATGGAGTGGCCTTCCAGGTACATGCCGTAGATGCGGCGCACCAGTTTTGCCTGCTCAGGGTTGACGACGAAGTTGCCGTCTTCACCCTTGTCGTATCCGAGGAAGCGGGAGTATGGGACGGTGACTTTGCCGTCGGCGAAGCGTTTGCGGTGTCCCCAGGTGACGTTTTCTGAGATGGAGCGGGCTTCTTCTTGGGCGAGGGAACTCATGATGGTGATGAGGAGCTCGCCTTTGGCGTCGAAGGTCCAGATGCCTTCTTTTTCGAAGAAGACCTCCACGCCTTTGTCTTTGAGGGTTCGAACGGTGGTGAGCGAGTCGACGGTGTTGCGGGCGAACCGGGACACACTCTTGGTGATGATCAGGTCGATCTTGCCGTCGAGCGCGTCGGTGACCATCTGCTGGAATCCAGCGCGGTGTTTGGTTGAGGTGCCTGTGATGCCTTCGTCGGTGTAGACCTTCACGAACTGCCAGCCCGCGTGATCGCTAATGTAGCGGGTGTAGTAGTCGACCTGGGCTTCGTAGGACGTCACCTGATCGTCGTGGTCGGTGGACACGCGGGCATACCCGGCGACCCTGCGCAGAGTCGTTTGTCCAAGTGGAGCACCAGTGTGGAGCGCTCGGGTGGCGGGGATTGCTGTGACGGTGCGGGCCATTTAGCGTTCGCCTCGCTCGGCGCGCAGGCGCTCAGCCTCTGCCTTGGCCACGGCCCGGTACTTCGCCAATGCTTCTGGTGGTGTTGGTGCTTGCCGTGGGTTGTTCAACCCGAGCCTTTTGGCTTCGGCCCAGCGGGCACGCAAGAGTTCACCCCAGGCGGCTTTTCTTGCTGGGGTCCACGAGCTCTTCTTCAGGTTTGGTCGCCACGTGTGCGAGCTGCTGGTGCCATCGGTGTAATGAAACGTGTAGTGGTCTTTTCCCTGCACGTCGATGTGGTCGATACGCTCGTTGAACACCTCTTGGTCGAAGGTCTCGATGTCAAGGACTTGGGCGATGAAGCCTTTGAGTGCCGTGTCAGAGATCTCGCAGGTGTCGCATCCGGTTTTGCGGCCTTTCTTGCGTTCGGTGCAGATCCAGTGCTCGGTGGAGATCGAGTTTTGGGTTTTCGGATTGCGTACGTTGCGCACGGACGAGCAGTTGCAGGACACGCATTTGATCTTCGCCGTCAACGCCACAGTTTCGATGGACCAGTTCGCCCGGGCCCCGAGTTCACGGCGGCGTGTGATCTCGGTTTGTACAGCGGTGAAGGTGTCGCGGTCGATGATCGCGGGGATCGCGTTTTCCACCAGGTATTGCGGCAACTGGCCGGTGTTGCGCACTGCTCGTCCAGGCCTGCCCTCCGGAGTGGACCATCGCCCTAACAAGAGGTCGCCGGTGTAGTGCGGGTTCTTCAGGATGTGACGGACCCATTCCCCGGGCAACTTGTTATCAGCCAGGTGCGGAACCCTACCGTCAGCGATGAGCTGTGCGGCCATCTTTTCGCACGAGGTCTTCTTCATGTACTGGGCGAAGATCCAACGCACCACGGCTGCTTCTTCTTCGATGATCTGCACGTCGGTGCCGTCAGCGGAGTCGGTGTAACCGTACAGGTGGAAGCCGTTCGCTTTGCCTTCTTCGAAGCCTCTCCAAACGCGCCACTTCACGTTTTGGCTGATTTGCTCCGATTCTGCCGGCGCGAAAGACGCCAGCAGGGTGAGCATGAGTTCACCGTCAGCGCTGGTTGAGGAGATGTTCTCCTTTTCGAATCGCACCTCCACCCCGAGGTCTTTCAGCTCGCGAACGGTTTCGAGCAGGTCGACGGTGTTGCGAGCGAAGCGCGAGATCGACTTGGTGAGGATCAGGTCGATCGCTCCTTTCCGGGCAAGGGCCAGCATTTCTTGGAACTGGGGTCGATGCGTGGGCTGCGTCTCTGCGTAGGCTCAACGTCTAGCTCAAGGGAATTGACCCCAGTCGGGAGTTAGGTTAGGCTAACCTAAGTGAAAGGGGGTTTGCTGTGACAGACCGATCCGGTACAGTTCGACGCTCAGCTCGCGGAGGATTAACCGACTCAATTCTAGGTACCCGAAATCTCATGATGGTGGCCTCCCTGTCGGTGGTCGGCCTCATCATCCTCATCCCACTGAGCTACATCGCGCCGGCGGGTGCGGCTTCGCAGAGCGCAGTCTGGCTCGGGGTGTCCCTTCTCGGACTTTGGGTCATTCCCTACCTCCTTCCTCTGGCCGTTGTGCGAAGGCCGGGCGCTTCGCTGCTGGCCGCGCTGATCATCGGAGTTGTGAGCGTATTTACTACTCCCACTGGGCCTGCCGCGATTGTCGGTAACGTCATTGGCGGGCTCCTGGTTGAGTTTCCCATGGCGTTGATGCTGTACCGGAAGTGGACGTGGTGGGCGTATCTGATCTCCGCCGCATTCTTCGGGGCATTTAACAGCCTGTTGTACCTCACGCTGCTCAAGCACGCGGTGGGAATCTCGGTATCGGGACTGATCGTGCTGGTGGGAGTCACGTCGTCCGTCATTGGCGGTTTGGCCGTCGTCGGACTAACCCGTTTGCTCAACAATGCAGGCGTAGGCGTAGACCATCGTGAGTGAAACGCTGGCCTCCACTTTGAGCAGCGAGCAACGGTCTGCGAGCGAGTCCGCGCGGGCGCTCCTGGCGGTTGAGGATCTTACCGTTCACTACTTGGGTCAGGACCGGTGGGTGCTGCAACGTCCAAGCCTGGTCCACCTGAGCGGTCAGGTAACGGCCGTCATTGGGCCCTCTGGATGCGGTAAAACTACCTTCGTCCGAGCCGTGTGCGGCCTTGTGCCCCACTGTCTGCCGTCCGAATACTCCGGCAGCGTTCAAATTGCCGGCGCCGAAATCGCCGACGCCACGGTCCAGTTGATCGCTACCAATGTTGCCTACGTGGGACAAAATCCGGATGCCGCAGTCATTACCCGTACGGTGTATGACGATGTCGCGTTTGCGCTGCAGAACCTCTGCCTGCCTGTTCCTGAGATTGATCGACGGGTACGCGAGGCATTGGCTGCGGTTGGTCTGGAGACCAAGCTGTGGGAGAGCCCATGGAGATTATCGGGCGGCCAACGCCAGCGCCTAGCGATCGCGGTAGCACTGGCTATGCAGCCCCGCTTACTAGTCCTCGATGAGCCAACATCGACTATTGACACGCAAGGCACGGACGAGTTTTACAGCGTCATCCAACAGCTGGTTAGCGATGGCGTGGGCATCGTGGTGATCGACCATGACCTCGACCCGGTCCTACCCCTGTGCGATCACGTCATAGCGCTCAACGCGCAGGGCGCGGTGATCGCGCAGGGAACTCCACATGAGGTTTTTCTCAGCCATACCGCGGAACTTGAGGCGTGCGGAGTGTGGCTGCCCCGTGCGTTACGCGACGAATCCCCGCACCACGCCTTGACCTGCGAGCAGGCGGGCATTCGAGTTCCCCGCATCACGGATATCTGTGGTGATTCGGTGCAATATCAGCGGCGCACCGAAGCAGGATGGGAAACCATCGATGCGATTGACACGCTCGACGGTGGAGGCAGCGCCACGGTAGAGCTGGCAGATTTCTGTGTTCCCGGACGTTCCCCAGCTATCTCTATGCGGCTACGGGGTGGCGAGTTTATCGCGCTTATAGGGCCGAATGGCGCAGGCAAAACATCCCTGCTCGCGGCGCTGGCGGGTCTCATACCATCAAAGGCACAACGCGCTACGGTCTGCGGAGAGGTTGTGCGGCGAGGGCGGCACCAGGTCGGCTACGTGTTTCAAAACCCGGAACATCAGATGGTTTGTTCCACCGTGGCTGGCGAAATCTCCACGGGGGATGTTTCCGCGTCTAAAGCCGAGGCTATTGTGGAGCAATTCCATCTCTCCCAGTATCGAGACCAACACCCGTTGACTCTCTCAGGCGGCCAGATTCGTAGACTATCGGTGGCTACGATGGTCGCCGAGAGCCGCGATGTGATTGTCCTTGACGAGCCCACGTACGGCCAGGACTGGGCGAATACCTGCGAACTCATGGCCTTCATCGACGAACTGCGCGCTGAGGGCAGAACCGTCATCATGGCCACCCACGACCTAGAACTTGCCCTATCACGCTGCAGCCACATCATCGCGCTACCTGCTGCCGTTAGCGAAACTCGTGAAAACGCCGCATCCGCAGCACCAGCGAACCCGCCTTCGCCGTCCGTGCCCCGTGGACTCTTCTCATCGTTCAATCCTGTGACGTTGCTATTGGCGCTAATCCCGGCGATGGTCATGGTGTTCGTATGCAAGGACCCGGCCGTCAATGTTGGAGTGCTCATCGCAGCGAGCCTGGCCATGGTAGCCGCGAGAGCGAGTCGCGCTCGAACGGTCATGTCACTGCTAGCACCCTGGGTCATCGCAGCTGTGCTACTGCCGGTGTTCCGCTACAACTACACCATTGAAGAGGTCAGCCCACTCTACAATTACGGTGGCGAGCTTGCGGCAGCGAGCGGTATCGGGGCACTGTTGTCCCTCATACTGCTTTCAGGCATCAGCACTCATCCGGAAGCGCTGCTTCGCACGTTGACGACGACGTTCAAGCTTCCCTATCGGGTCACTGCGGCGGGAGCTGCGGCTGTCGCCTTCGTCACTCGTTTCCGGCAAGATTTCCAGCTGTTGCGCACAGCGCGGGCATTGCGGGGTATTGGGGCATCATGGGGGCCGTTAGCGCCCGCAATTCGATGGGTGGGTTCCCTCGTGCCGCTGGCGATCCTCGCCGTCCAGCACGGCGAACGGGTTGCCCTGTCGATGGATTCACGTGGCTTTAGCGCCTATCCGCGGCGCACGGAACTCCAAAACACACCGTGGCAGGTGCGAGATTGGTGCCTGGTGGGCCTCCTTTGGGCCGTTACTGCGTTGCTGTGGTGGTGGCGCCAATGAACGTTTCGAAAGACTCGACTCGACAGGAGCCCGATGTGAGTATTTCCGTCGCCGCACTAATCCGCCCGGCCAAGGGCGCGATGGTCCTTTCCGCAGTCCTCACAGCCTTAGGCGCTATCGTCACGCTGGTGCCGTTCGTCGCCTTACACAACATGGCCGCGATCTGGCTTGACGGGCAGGTGCGCACCGGCTGGACCGGAAAGCCGTGGGTTTGGGCCGTGATAGCGGTGCTTTCGCTGTTCGTGGGCCAATTGCTCTACCTGTTTGGATTGGGTGTCACCCACGAGGCAGAAGCCAAGCTCCGACATCGGTTGCGCGGCAATGTGGTCCAAGCGCTGGGCAGTTTGCCCTTGGGTAGGGTCTCGCAGGTGCCGCACGGGGCCATCCGCAAGATGGTGTGTGACGATACCGCAGCCATCCATACTCTCGTTGCGCATGTTCCCGGTGATGTCACCAACGCCGTGGTCTCGATGGTCGTAGGCCTCGGGTATCTCGTGTGGGTCGATTGGCGACTGGCGCTCGCGCTCTTTGGAACGTGGGCCGTAGCGATCATGATCATCGTCAGCACGACCATGCGCGGCTATAGCGATATCACCGAGCGATTCGGACATGCCCAGACCGCACTGGCCGCAGCCACCGTCGAAATGCTTGAGGGCATTAAGGAGATCAAGAATTTCCAGGCCACCGATGCGACCCGAACGCGCTTTAACGCCGCCCGCCAGCAATTTTCTGCCATCTCCTTCGACTGGGTTCGTCGCTCCGGCAGAGCGATTAGTCTGCTCGGTTCGCTACTGCGTCCAGCCACGGTCTTCGTCACGGTCGCGTTACTGGCGGCGCTATTCGTCGCGCAGGATTGGAGCACGCTGTCGGCGACGCTGCCATTCTTCCTGATCGCTCCCGGCATCCCGGAGGGGTTCACGGTGCTAGTCGGTCTGATGCAGCATATCTATGAGTCGCAGCTGGCGGCTCGCACCACGGCAGAGCTGCTTTCCGAGAAACCCATGCCCGAAGGCAGCCGCACCCAAGAAGAGGGCCCAAACCCCGGCCAAGTCGAGGTCTGTGAGGTTTCCTTCTCCTACGAGCCTGACGTGCCCGTTGTGCACGGTGTCTCCTTTACGGCTGAGCCCGGAACGGTCACGGCTCTGGTGGGCCCGTCGGGCGGAGGGAAGTCCACACTGGCCCGGCTGATTGCGCGCTTTTACGACGTCAATGATGGCGTGGTACGCATCAGCGGTGTGGATGTGCGCGAGGCGAGTTTTTCGTGGCTACTTTCCCGCGTCGCGATCGTCCTACAGGACGTAACGTTGTCGAACGATTCGGTCCATACCAATATCGCGCTGTCGAAACCGTCGGCAACGCGCGCCGAGGTCGAGGCAGCAGCCCGTGCGGCATGCATCCACGATCGCATTATGCGTCTGCCCGAGGGGTATGACACCGTGCTTGGCGAGGTTGGTGGCTTCCTCTCGGGCGGTGAGCGGCAACGCATCACCCTGGCGCGAGCATACTTGCAGGATGCGCCGATCTTGATTCTCGACGAGGCCACCGCGCAAGCAGACCCCCAGTCGGAGCGTGCGATCCACGAAGCGCTCAGCACCTTGGCATCCGGGCGCACGGTGATCATCATCGCGCATCGACTCGCCACCATCCGAGACGCCGACCAGATCCTCGTGATTGAGGACGGCCACATCACTCAGCGTGGTAGGCACGAGGACTTGGTCGACCAAGCGGGGACCTATAGCGAGATGTGGCGGGCCCAAGAACTCCATTACATGGCCTAAGGAGAGACACGCTCATGTGGAAACTAATGATCAGGGTCGTCAACAGGGCCGAGTTGCGTACGTTGGTGGGCTGGTTCGCCTTCTCCGCTGTCCTACAAGGCATCACACTGGCGTTGATGATCCCCTTCCTTCGGGCATTATTCTCCCGCTCTGAAACCCTTGGCACCTGGCTCGTCGTCGTTGCCATCCTCGGCGCGATCACGGTGACGGTCGACACCTTCGCGATGTACCGCTCCTATCGGATCAGCGTCTATGAAGTATGCGATACCTTAATTGATCGCGTAGCAGATCATGTCTTGCAGCTGCCGCTTGGGTGGTTTAATGCCAAACGCGAAGCGGACGTGGCTAATGCGACATCCAAGGAGATCAACACCCTGTCGCATCTGGCATCAATGGTGATCCCGAACCTGTGCAACGCCTTCATCGTGCCGTTGGTGATGCTCGTTGCTACCGCATTCATTGAGTGGCCGTTAGCTGTGGTCATGGCAGTGTCGATCTTGCCGTTTATTCTCACGTGGCGGAAAATGTCGGCGGCAACAACCAGAGCCAATGACATGGAAGACCGTACCTCGGCCGCCGCAGCCGGCCGGTTGATTGAGTTCGCCAGGCTACAACCGGTGCTTCGAGCCACGGGTGCCGCGACGTCGTGGGACCCCGTACAAGAGACTCTGCAAGCCGACTCTGAGGCGACGTTGGCCGGGCTTCGGATCAAGGGCCGACCTGCCCAAGGATTCAACCTCATCGCTAACGTGACTTTCGCGGTGGTGCTCGCCTTGGGGCTGTCGTTCGTGACCGGAGCGCGTCTGGACCCGATTGCGTATCTGGTGATCGCGGCGGTCAGTGCGCGCATGCTGCTGCCGCTCACAAAAGCCGCGCTCTACGCATCTGAGGTCGATAACGCCGCAGTGGCGTTGCGCCAGATGGGAATAATCCTTGATGCCACGCCACTTGCCGAACCTGATTCCGAGCAGGCACGGGAACCGCGTGGGACGTCGATTGAATTCCGAGGAGTGTCGTTTTCCTACGAGTCAGGCCGGCCTGTCCTAGACGATGTCTCGCTCACCGCCCCGCGGGGAGCAGTCACCGCACTAGTGGGGCCGTCAGGGGCCGGGAAGTCGACGATCTTGCGTCTCACCGCAAGGTTTTGGGATGTCGACGCCGGTAGCGTGACCATCGGCGGGGTGGACGTGCGCGAGATTCCAACCACGCGGATCATGGAGCTGACCTCGATGGTGTTCCAGGACACCTACCTGTTTGACACCACGATCCGGGAGAATCTGCGGATTGCCCGTCCCAATGCGACGGACGCCGAGTTGGAAGAGGCAGCTCGCAAGGCGAGACTTGATCGGGTGATTGAGGCGCTGCCTCACGGTTGGGATACCGAAGTGGGGCCTGCCGGGCAGAGCCTGTCTGGAGGTGAGCGCCAACGAGTGGCAATCGCTCGGGCATTCATCAAGGATGCTCCGATACTGCTGCTCGACGAGATTACCTCGGCGCTGGACGGCGAGAATGAATCGGCGATTAGCGACGTCATCAGTCAACTATCTGAGGGCCGCACTGTGATCGTGGTAGCGCACAGACTATCCACCATAGATAGCGCCGATCAGGTGGTCTTCCTCGAACCCTTAGCGGACGGTGCTATCGTCGCCGAAACCGGCACGCCTAAGGAATTGTCTAGTCGGCCCGGACGGTTCCACGATTTCGTGGCTGCCGCCGATGCGTCGTCTCGTTGGCAGCTGAGACACACCTCAGATTAGCGGACGCGGTCCCGGTGCCAGGCGCCAAGCCCTAAACCCACAGCTCAAATCGGAGTACCTCGACACGTTTGGCACACGTGGTGCTGTCGCGAACATGGCGCTAGTGGGATCATGTGCGAACAGCATCTCGCTGATGAGCGAGGGCGCTACTAATCACCAAGGGAGTTGAGTCCCTCATAGTGGTGTAGCGGGGTGGTCGTGCTGGACAGCAGGGCGGTCACCGCGTGATCCTCGAGTTTCGTCCCCTACAACTCACTCGCGAAAGGCCACACGATAACCGCTACCCATATTGTCGACCCTGCCGGGCTGCTTGGCGAACTGCTTGCCGAGGCGTCACCTGTTGCAGACTGTGATCAACGAGTTGCTGTCTGCGGATGCTGATGCGGTTGCAGGTGCCGAGTACGGCCGCCCAGATCCTGACCGACGGGCCCAGCGCAACGGCTACCGCCACCGGCCTCTCGATACCCGTGTTGGGACCTTGGACATCGCGGTCCCGAAACTACGCCAGGGCACCTATTTCCCTGAGTGGCTGCTGGAGCGTCGCAAGCGCGCCGAGTCCGCATTGATCACTGTTGTTGCCGACTGCTATCTCGCTGGAGTCAGTACTCGCCGGATGGACAAGTTGGTCAAGACGTTGGGAATCGACCGGCTGTCGAAGTCCCAGGTCTCTCGCATGGCCGCCGAGTTGGACGAGCACGTCGCCGAGTTTCGACACCGCCCACTAGGCGATGCTGGGCCGTTCACGTTCGTGACCGCCGACGCGTTGACGATGAAAGTTCGCGAGGGAGGTCGTGTGGTCAACGCGGTCGTCATGCTCGCGACCGGGGTCAACGCCGACGGGCATCGCGAAGTCTTAGGGATGCGGGTCGCCACGAGCGAGACCGGCCCGGCCTGGAACGAGTTTTTCGCCGATCCGGTCGCCCGAGGACTGTCCGGGGTCCGGCTGGTCACCTCCGACGCCCACCAAGGCATCGTGGAAGCGATCGCGGCGAACCTGCCCGGTGCCGTCTGGCAGCGTTGCCGCACTCACTACGCCGCGAACCTGATGAGCATCACTCCCAAGAGCTTGTGGCCGGCGGTCAAGGCCATGCTCCACTCCGTCTATGACCAGCCTGACGCCGATGCTGTTCACGCCCAGTTCGACCGGCTACTGGACTACACCGCCGAGAAACTCCCCGACGTCGCAGACCACCTCGATGCCGCCCGCGCTGACATTCTCGCGTTCACCAGCTTCCCGACCGAGGTCTGGCAGCAGATCTGGTCGAACAACCCCACCGAACGGCTGAACCGCGAGATCCGGCGCCGCACCGATGCGGTTGGGATCTTCCCAAACCGGGAAGCGATTGTCCGGCTCGTCGGCGCCGTCCTGGCCGAGCAAACCGATGAATGGGCAGAAGGCCGCCGCTACCTCGGCCTGGAAGTCCTCGCTAAGAGCCGCCTCAACCTGATCACCACACCCACAACCACGACCGATGCCGACATGCCCGCACTCGCAGGCTAAAACCCCAAACGAGAGGAAAACACCGTTACACCACTACAAGGGACTTGACCCCCAACTTGCTAAAAGCTTTGTAGTTGACTAGGAGTGCAGATGGTCGTCGGCCCACCTGCAAGAACGAATAGCAAGCGGTATCGTCTACAGGTAGAGGTGCTACCCGCATCATTTGTCGAGACCCCGCGTCTATTCTTGCGCGCGAGATCCCGACTGGTTCACCCCCTCTACGGACGCCAGCCGGGTAGTGACGTGCCAGATACTCAGCGGTACAGCAGGCTAATCTCCAAACGTCCGCGGCAGCCGGAAATCCCAGTTCATAGCCGGTATCGAAGCTATTCGATGGCCCTGCTCCGCACTGGGGTCTTGTATCCATCGTGACCAGTTGTGCGACCCGGCGTGTGGCTGCGGAAACTTCCTCATCATTGCCTACCGCGAGCTGCGCGCCCTCGAATTGAAGATTCACGAGCGGCTCCAGGAGTTGAACAGCGGCGGCGTTCAGTTGGACCTCATGGCCGAGGATCTTGTGCGCGTGCGGCTTCGCCAATTCCGCGGCATCGAGATCGAGGAGTGGCCCGCGACGATTGCCCGCACCGCGATGTTCCTCGTGGAGCATCAGGCAAACCAGGCCATGAACCTCACTCTCGGCTATTCGAAGCCGATGCTTCCCCTCCAGGATTCCGCCCAGATCACCGTGGGCAACGCATTGCGCCTCGACTGGCGTAGGCTCTTGTTCGCGGGTCCGGATACGCTCATCATGGGCAACCCGCCGTTCATTGGGCAGTACACGAAGGCAGCGGATCAAACGGAGGATATGAAGCTCGTGTGGGGCGAGCTTTACGACGGTTACCTCGACTACGTGACGGCGTGGTTCAAAAAGGCGAGCGATTTCTTCCGTCCCGTCACCGGCGGCCGCTTCGCGTTCGTGTCCACCAACTCCATTGCGCAGGGCCAGCCCGTTCCCGCGCTGTTTGGCCCGCTTTTCGACGCGGGCTGGCGTATCCGTTTTGCCCACCAAACCTTCGCGTGGCAGAGCGAGGCTCCCGGAAGTGCCGCCGTTCACTGCGTGATCACCGGCTACGACAAGCACGAGCGAAGCGCCCCGCAACTGTTCACGTACGACAACGTCAAGGGCGAACCGCAGCAGGTTCCCGCGAAGCAGATTAATGCCTATCTCGTGGATGGGCCGAATCTGCTCGTGTGGAAACGCTCGCGAGTCTTGAGCGCGGAATTACCTAAAGTCAATAAAGGTAGTCAACCCACCGATGATGGCAATCTCATCGTCGAAGTGAGTGAACACGCCGAGGTTATCGGTGACCCTATCGCAGCGAAATATCTGCGGGAGTTCCGTCAAGGTCGCGAAGTCGTTCGAGGACTTGATCGTTGGTGCCTGTGGATGGCGGATGAAGAATTCGATCCGAATGATCTGCGACGGTCATCGATTCTCACTCGGAGAGTCGAGGCCTGCAGGGCTATGCGCGAAAATTCTAAAAAAGCTGCTACCCGAAAGTCGGCCTCAACACCTTACCTCTTTCAGGAAAACCGTCAGTCGCTGGTGCCTTACGTCGGAATTCCGCGTGTTGTGTCAGAAACCCGCACCTTTTATACAGCGCAACATTTACCAGAGACTGTTATTGCGGGCGATCAGCTGTTCGCTGCGGATGATCCTGACGGCTTCCTCTTCGGCGTGATCTCCTCGTCGATGTTCATCACATGGCAGCGCGCGGTGGGTGGGAAGATCAAGTCGGATTTGCGTTTTTCTAACACTCTCGTGTGGAACAACCTTCCGCTTCCCACCGTCGAACCGGAACTGCGCGACAAGGTCATCGAGGCGGGCAAGGGCGTGATCGCGGCGCGTGAGCTGCACCCCGAGCGCTCTCTCGCCGAGCACTACAACCCCCTCGCGATGAGCCCGGCGCTTCTCAAGGCCCACGCCGCCCTCGACCGTGTTGTGGACAAAGCCTTCGGCGCAAAGAAGCCGCTTCACTCGAACGAGGAGCGCCTCGCCCTCCTCTTCGAACGCTACGCAGAGATGACCGCCGCTGAAAACGAAGGCTCGCGGCGGTAGTGCTTTTGCGGGCGTCAAAGCGCGACTTTGGCGGTCGCGGCGGCTTCTGCCGATCGACCCTGCATGGCTAACATCGACTAAAGGCGATATTATCGACCCATGGCGATGTATGTGGGTGAAGAAACCTCCCTCGAAGAACGTGAGAACTGGGTGACTCTCTTTAAGAGCCTCGCCGATGGTCATCGGCTTCAGATCATCCAGCATTTGCTGTTAGGCGAACACCGCGTGACGGACCTCGTCGAGCACGTGGGTCTTGCGCAATCGACAGTGTCAACGCCCGTGGCCTCGCTACGAAAAAGTGGGCTTCTCGCAAGCCACACGCATGGCCGCGCGACGTACTACACCTTGGCGCATCCCGAGGAAACGAAGACGCTTCTCGCGGCGGCAACGGCCTTCTTCGACGGCACCGAAAAACTGAGGCAAACCTCGCAGCCGGAGAGCACGAGCCATGACTAAATCATCCGTGTCGCGCAGGCGCAAGCACTCTCACGAGGCACACGACCACAGCATCTCTGCCGACGCCGACCGCACGACTCTGTGGGTGGCCTTGATTGTGCTGAGCGTCTTTATGGTCGCCGAAGTCATCGTCAGCCTTCTGACTGGCTCCCTCGCACTGCTGTCGGATGCCGGGCACATGCTGTCGGACGTCGGAGCGATCGGGCTAGCGCTATGGACCATTCGCCTCGCCGCTCGGCCTGCCCAAGGGGCGTGGACCTGGGGCCTCAAACGCGTGGAAACCATCTCCGCCGCGGTCAACGGCATTACGCTCCTGATCGTGGCTGGAGTCATCGCTGTGGAGGCAGTCCGGCGTCTGTTCGAACCACCCGAGGTCGACGGTGGCCCCGTGCTCATCGTTGCCCTGGTCGGGGTGGTCGTGAACATCGTCGTCGCGTGGTTGGTTGCTCGCGCCAATCGCTCAAGCCTCAATATCGAAGGTGCTTACCAACACATTCTCACCGACCTCTACGGCTTCCTCGGAACCATTGTTGCCGCGCTCATCATCATGGTGACCGGGTGGACTTTTGCCGATGTCCTTGCGTCCCTTCTGGTGTGTGCCCTCATGGTGCACGCAGCGTGGAATCTCTTGCGCGCCGTCGGCCGAATTCTGCTCGAAGCAGCCCCGGAAGGAATTGACCTCGAGGAAGTCACCACCCACTTTCTTGAACTTCCCCACGTGCAGCGCGTGCATGACCTGCATGTGTGGAGCGTCGCGAGCGACCTGCCGGCACTATCAGCCCACATTGTTGTCGACGACGAGTGCTTTACCGACGGACATATTCCCGAATTACTCGGCCAAGTGCAGCACTGCGTCGCGGGACATTTCGACGTTGAACACTCCACCTTCCAGTTCGAGCCGCCTCATCACGGGCCAAAAGAACTCTCCGTTCACCCTTGAGCCGGCAAGGAGCACTGATCCGGCACTTTCCCGAGCAACGGAAGGGGTGCCTGCAAGCAAAGTTCCTCCTTGGCGAACGAGATGAGCGTGAACTTGAGTGCCTGGGCTCTATAGATAATCGCAAAAGTCCGCCAGTTCCTGGCCGACGCGAGAGATGTACGTCGGCAGCGCCATGCCTGTCATTGACGAGTAGTGAGTGATCCGAGCGACCTGAGTGTCATCTCCGCAACACTCCCGAAGTGCACCGAGGGATGCGGGATCATGAAGTGCTCTGAAGGCCTCTGCACCAAGACCAATGATGAGGGGGTCGTGGCTACCGAGGGTTTGGAGTTCCTTGCACAGACCCTCGATCTGCTGGCGCACGAAGCGTGGATCCCGTAGAAGCTTGTTGATGGGCATCGACTTGCTGCTTCGGAACGGCGCGAGCGTACCGTTCTGCATTTTCACGAGATCGGTAATGTACGCGCCCTCGAGTCCATTGCCTTTGCATGCCTCACGTAGACGCTTATCGCTTGTGCGACCACACTCTTCATGAAAACTGGCGAAGCTTAAGCGACCAGTGACGGCGGTGATGCCCGCCGCTCTCTCGGCAAAGTTGAGGGCGACGAGTACAAGATCTGTGCGTAGCGAGGGGAGCTCGGTATCCAAGTGGTGTTGGCTCCGCACGCCTGCGAAAGTTCGAACGACGGAATCGAGTATTAGCTGCGGAGCCCGGATGGGGTCGGGGTGCCAAGTCGATTCATTCCACATGGCCCAACTTCCACAGAGCCCGTAGCGTGTGCGCATCAATTCGTAAACGCCGTAGTCAATTGACGAGCACCTCGATAGTTGGGTCTTCCGTTGGCTGTCTCTCAGGGTAGCGTTGGAGGAAACCAGCCCAATTTCGTAAGGACCATCTCTATGGCTACCGATCGCATCCCCACCATTGACGAGTTCCGCCCAGTTGTACTGACCGTTCTTGCTGATGGTGAAGACCGTCGATTCGGTGAGCTCTGCGAACTAGTTGCCGACTTCGTTGGACTGAGCACTCAGGCGCGAAGCGAAAAAGTTGATTCTGGCGATTCTCGATACAAGAACCGCATCGGCTGGGCGTGCTCAGCCATGACTAAGGCCGGGCTTCTCGAACGCCCGAAGCGAGGAACCTATCGCATCACCCCCAACGGGCTGACGGTTGCCAGCCGCAAGCTTGCGACCTACACGGAGAAAGACCTTGCGGAGTGGGAGGCGTGGCGGGAATACCAGGATGAGGTCGCTGCGCGCAGGTCTGTTGATGAATCCTCTGCTGTTCCGGTGTCCGAGATCGAACAGGATGCTGATCCTGTCGAGGCCATCGCTGCGCGCACGCGTGACTTCAATGCGCAAGTCGAAACCGACCTTCGCAAGCGCTTGCAGGAAAACTCGCCAGAGTTCTTCGAAAAAGCCGTCATCGACTTGTTGTGGGCGATGGGCTACGGCGGCGATTATGGCGAGAAGCAGCATGTTGGGCGCTCGGGCGATGGCGGGATTGATGGCATCATCCACCAGGATGCACTCGGCCTCACGAACGTGTATATCCAGGCGAAACGCTATGCCGACACCAACAGGGTGGGAGAGCCCGAGATCCGTAACTTCATCGGCTCTCTCGATGCGCAGGGCGCAAACCTCGGTGTATTCATCACGACCTCAACATTTCTAGACCGAGCGAAAGTTACCGCTGCCGGTTACCGTCACGGGCGGATCGTGCTGATCGACGGCTTGCGCCTCACGAAGCTGATGCTCGCCTACGGCGTCGGCGTCGAGAAGGCCCACGAGTTCACGCTCTATTCCGTGGACGAGGACTACTTCGAAGAAGACATGCAGTAGAAATGGCCCGCAGCGTGCCAAACGCCGCGGGCCATTGCGAACTTACGCTCTTACTTGTTGAACGTAATTTGAGTGAACTTCTCCGTCTGCTCGCGGATGCCCGTTTCGGTGGGGAACCGCTCGATGGAGGAAGCGCCGTAGAAGCCGACGATGCCGTCGGTGTTATCGAGAATGTATTGAGCATCCTCGGGATTGGCGATCGGGCCGCCGTGGCAGAGGCACAGGATGTCCGGGTTCACGCTTCGTGCAGCGTCGGCAAGTTCCTGGACCTTTGTCGCTGCCTCTTCGAGGCTGAGCGCGGTCTGCGCCCCGATCGTGCCGGAGGTCGTGAGGCCCATATGGGGCACGAGAATATCGGCGCCTGCGGCGGCCATTTCTTTCGCCTGTTCGATGTCGAAGACGTAGGGCGAGGTGAGGAGATCAAGCTCATTCGCCATGCGAATCATGTCGATCTCAGGGCCAAAACCCATGCCGGTCTCCTCAAGATTGGCACGGAAAACACCGTCGATGAGGCCAACCGTCGGAAAATTCTGTACGCCCGCGAAACCGATCTCTTTGACCTGCTTCAAGAAATGCGGCATTACGCGAAACGGGTCTGTGCCGTTCACACCGGCGAGAACGGGAGTGTGCTTTACGACGGGAAGCACCTCGTTCGCCATCTCCATGACGATGCCATTCGCGTCTCCATAGGCGAGGAGCCCGGAAAGTGAGCCGCGGCCAGCCATGCGGAAACGTCCCGAGTTGTAAATGACGAGAAGATCAATCCCGCCGGCCTCCGCCGACTTCGCCGAAATACCCGTTCCGGCACCGCCGCCGATGATGGGTTTTCCGCTTGAGACTTTCGCGCGCAGCTGCTCAAGAATTTCCTTGCGGGACATGTCAGTTCTCCTTCTTTCCCGAATTGTTGCGAATAAGTTCATGGAGGCGCTCTGCCATTGCTCGACCAAAGCCCTCGTCGTTGACAGCGCATTCGTACTCATGAATGGGGACACCGCTGCCCTCGAGGTTTGTTTTCACAGCGTCAAAAAGGGCGGCATCTGCCTCGGGGTCATAAAAGGGACCGCCCTCAACATCGATGCCGCTCAAGCCTTTCGTGGGAATAAACAGCTCGCTAGGCCCCGTTGCGGCAGCGAGCTTTGTTCCAATGCGCCGACCGAGCTCTTCCGTTTCACTGCGGGACGTGCGCATAAGAGTCACCGTAGGGTTGTGCACGACGAACGTGCGCCCATCGAACTTACTCGAGACCGTGTCCTTCGGCCCAAAGTTCACCATGTCGAGAGCGCCAAGGCTCACCACCTGAGGCGTGCCCATCCGCCCCGCCATCTCAAGTCGCTCAGGGCCAGCGCTGAGCACCCCGCCCACGAGATCATCGGCAAGCTCTGTTGTCGTCAGGTCACAAACACCGGCAAGCAACCCAGACTCAATAAGCTTCTCCATCGCGCGGCCGCCCGCTCCTGTCGCATGGAAGACGAGCACCTCATACCCCAGCTCAGTGAGGGTCTTGCGGGCTTCATCCGCGGCCGGCGTCGTGAGTCCAAACATCGAAAGCCCCACGAGTGGGCGGTGCTCGCCGGAGGTGCTCGTGAGGCGAGCTTCGTAAGCCTTCGCCATTCCTGCGATGCCCGCCGCGGCGTTACCGAGCACCATCGCCGAAATCCGATTCACCCCCGCGACATCCACGACCGAATACATGATGGTCGTGTCAGTTTCGCCGACATACGGAGAAACGTCGCCCGAGGCCATGGTCGACACAAGCAACTTCGGAAAGCCCACCGGCACCGCCTGCATCGCGGGTGCCGCCACAGACGAACCGCCCGAGCCGCCGACAGCAAGAATGCCGTGAATACGCCCCTCTTCCGCGAGCTTCTGCACGATCTTTGCGGCGCCGCGGCCCATGACAGCCATCATTTCGCCGCGGTCGCGGCGCTCCCGAAGTTTCGCGGCATCCTCGCCGGCAGCGTCGATAACCTCGTCGGAAGAAACATCCGCGAAATCGGCCGTGGAAAATGAGCCGACATCGACGGCGAGTACTCCCACCCCAAGTTCCGCAAGGTGCTCCTTCAACCAGGCATAATCCTCGGCCTTCGTGTCGAGCGTTCCTACTAAAGCGATGGTCGTCATCAGGCACTCCTTCGTCTTCGACTCACTCCACGCTACGCCTCGGGCTTGTGTGCAGAGTAAAAAGGGAGTGGCTTCTTTGAACAAGAGGTTTAGCCGTGATCGTAAAGGTTGCCGAAGCGAGGTTGCAGGTGATACCGAAGTGAGAGAAGCGGAAAGCCATCATCACGAGGTTCCGGCCTAGCTCGAACCTTCGCACCGGTTCTGAGAGGCGGCATGCCGCGGCGTCTCTTCATCGACCTCATGCGGCTTCGAAAGACTCCGCATTGCGTCGTGCGGGATCACCAAGAGCTTCTTTCCTGATTAGAAAGTTGACGACCAGGGAGCTTCGCGGGGCGGAGTCGCTACCATCCCCGCTCCTTGCCTCAGGCCGCGAGCAATGGTCGTAAAAGATTCGAAATCTGCTCGTTGATGGGCGTGCTCGAATGGAGATCCAAGCGGTCAATGATGGCCTGACGAACGTCGGGCGCCAGCACTTCCAGGAACGCGCCGGGTCCAAGTCTTTCTGGTCCAAGTTCTTCGGGCGAGAAGCCAGCTTCGGCTTTAGCTTGGAGTTCGGCGATTCCCTCGGGTGTAAATCCGGGTACAGCGTCGACGACTTCGTAGCTCATCGCTTCCTCCTTGGCATGTGCACCTTCCGAACCGGCATTGCGTGAATCACCATCTAGAAGTCACTCCGATTGAGCACGGACGACCCTTTTCGCTTAGGACGCGTGGGCGGTCTCAGCCTCAGCTTAAATTTGAAAGAAGTGGACGACAACCATTGCCCAGCCGATATCTCAATCATCTTGTGCAGGCAGAGAGGTATCAATGCACAGGTGGAAAATGTGGAAAACGTTGGTGGGAGAATTGCGGGAGAGTCACGTGCATGTCGAGGCATCCGGTTAAGGCCCGGCAAGCGTCGGAAACAAAACTGCGAACGACATGGTTGCCTGCCCACCCAACTGGACCACCATCCAGCGGCCGCGGAAACGCTGTGCGCCCGCGCCGTGACGGAGCACTCAGGTTTGTTATCTGTTCGTGATGTTAACTGGGTCCCGCAAGGGGAGCTCGAACAGCTTGTAGGCCACGAACTCGACGATTCGGGAGAGCTAGATGTTTTACGACATCGACGACAAGGCCGTGCGCGGCACGATTTCGAATACCAGGGGAACCGTCCCCGCGATCGAATCATCCAACAGAGACCTCAAGAACGGCGCGTCGGACTTGGGGGGATCGCTGCTGCACAGCAAACAAACGTCGGGCGCGCTCGCGGGGGACGTTGCGTCAGCTTTCGAATCAGCGGGCCAGGCGCTCGTGGAAATGGTGAACAACAACATCGATTCCACGGACGATGCGGTGCAGAAGTACACCCAGGGCGATCAGCTCATGTGCACGGCGGCTAATGCTGGTAACCAGCAGGCCCATGTGAGCGATATGCCCGGCATGCAGTGAAAATGATCGACGAGTGAGGAACTGCAATGACTTTTGACGTACCGGAAATCGAAGACCCGTCGATCGTGACCGGTGGTGCCTCGGAGATCCGCACCGCTGGCGAGAATGTCCAACAGAAGATGAGGGACACCTCGAATGCCTGGCAGCCCATCAGCGGGCAGTACCACGCTCCTGAGGAGGGTCAGGTGCACCGCGCCATGAGGACCCCCGAAGAAATGGCTGACGAAATTATGAAGTCGGCCGGCAAGGTTGCCGACGGTTTGGATACCTACGCGGACAAACTGGGGCCGCTCAGGACGCGAAAGACTGACCTCGAAAACGAGATCAAGGAGTACGAAGCGGCGAAGGCGCTAGCGGACCCCACTGACGCTGCTGCTCAGGCCTCGCTTGCCGCGTGGGAGCTGAGATTGCAGAATAAGTGCACCCAGCTGCGGATTGACCGTGATGCGGCGGATTCGGCGTGCGCGAACTCGATCAGAAACACGACCGAGAGCGCCGGCGCCGTGATCGGGAAAAAGCTCCTGGGGGCCATCACCCGCGGGAACAATGTTGAAGGTGCCATGGGGGCGCTGCTCCAGTTCGGGAAGCTCGGTACAGACTTCGTCAAGTACTACAGCACGTACTTTTTCTATACGAACGGCAGCATCAAGATTCGGCAGGGGTGGGCACCTAAGCTTCTGCAAAATATCGCTAAAAAGGGCGAGTTCGGCAAGGGGCTTGTCAAGGGCCTGACCGGCTGGGACGCGGATGCCGTTACCAATGGTGGTCAGTTCCTCGCGAAGAACTCGCCGATGAACCCCCTGGCCAAGCCCAATTCGTTCGGTGGCGCGCTCCAGGCGGTCATTGGCCGCAGCATGCTCAAGCTTGAAGGCAAGCATTCGCGAGTGCCGCACGCTCACAGCCAGGGGCTGACGAAAGCCAAGTGGGGCAAGGTCGCTACGGGCGCGAAATGGGTATCCCGGGCAGGCACAGGAATCTCGGCTGCGACTACCGCGGTGGACTCGTGGCAAACCGACTCAAAGATTCACCCGAACATGGGCAACGTGGAAAAGGGCGCGCGCGCAGGCGTGTCTGCTGCCGGCGCTACGGCAGGCGGCTGGGCCGGCGGCAAGGCCGGTGCGGCCATGGGCGCTGCGATCGGCTCCTTCGGCGGCCCGGTTGGTACCGTGGTGGGCGGTGTTGCCGGCGGCATCATCGGCGGCGTCGCTGGCGGAGCGGCAGGTGGTTGGCTTGCGAACAAGGTGAAGGATCCCATTGGCAATCTCTTCGACTGACGCGCAAAAACGCCGAGCTACTGCGGTTTCTATTGATCGCGTACGTCGAAAACGAGGATGTGAGGAGAGGCAATGCCCGATTCGGGTAAGTCAGTACCCGCAGAGATGACGACCTATACGCACCCGGACATGGTCGTCGATGTGTTCGCACCTCGCGGGTGGGAAGAAGACACGTCGGGAGCTGACCGAGGCGTCTTCATTTACCTTTCGGATGAAATCTGGAACGAGCAGTTCCGCCCGAACATCGTGCTCATCCAGAGGAAGGCCGAGGCGGGCATCGAGACCCTGGAAGGGCTCGCGGCGATCCAGGACGAGGTCGAGGATTCCTACGCGGATACGCTCGACGAATACCGGCTCATGCATCTTGATGCGGACACCGTCGGCGTTCAGGGCGTGCCGGGGCTGCAACGCATTGCGACGTACACCAACCCCGACGGCATCCCGCTGGTGATGTTCCAGTGGACCGCGGTGCACAACGGCGTCCACGTTGACCTCACCATCACGTACCCCACCGAGCTGCTGGGCGAGAGAGCGCAGCTGATCTTGAACATGGGGCACAGCCTGCTGTGGAAGGAGTCGGCACAGTGACTGAGCAGATCAACACGGGCAGCGACGGCACAGCGGTGGAACTCGGCTTCGAGAGCTTCATGATGCTGCTCGAAAAGGGAATTCCCAACGAGGGCCTTCGAGTCGTTGACGTGAACGATCAGGTCGTGGCAAGTGATGGTCGCGTTGCCGACGGCACCGAGGGCATCTGGCGCACCCTCAAGGACTATCGCTACCAGCTTACGATCACGTCGGTTGCCGGCAACGGAGCGGAAGACAACCGCTTCCTGTGGCTCGGGCCGGACGGCTGCGTGAGCGCCCAGACCGTTTTGACGGGCGAGGTCTCTGCTGCGCCGAGTTTCGTGCTCAAGTCGCATCAGCTCTCGAGCAGGTACACCGTGCTTTATGATCTCGCGGATCTCACGCCCGTCGCCGACAAAGACTTCACGTCGAATGACTCGGTGAAGATCGACGCGGAAACGTGGGAGAACCTCGTTCTCGAGCCCGGGGAAGAAGACAAACTCCATAAGGCCCAGCAGGATGTCGCCGCGACCGTGCGCGAGGTCTCACCGGGCGTGGCCAGCGACGTGACCCAGGGCCTCTACGAGCAGGTCGTTGTGGCCTCGGAGAAGCAGACCGAGAATGGCCCGAAGCCGATCGCGACCGCGTGGGTCTCGACCCCGCACGGCTACCTGTCCTTCTATTCCGAGCCGCGCAAGATCTTCGGTAGCTCCCACTACCTTCAGCCAACCGATGCGTGGGTGCTGTACATGATGGCCGCCCATCAGCTTCCCTCCCAGCAGCAGATCTCCGCGTGGTAAGAGGTGCCGTCGCTCGGCGGTGGCGAGAGAGGAGGATGGACGCATGAAGATTCTTCTGTGGGTCCTCATCTTCGTTGTCACCACGGCGATCTTTGCGTTCTACATGTTCCATGTTCGGTATCAGGAGAACGCCGAGTGGTACGACGACTACCGCGAGATTCCGAACCTATGGATCCTGCCCTATTGCACGCCGGTTTTTAGCGTCGGGGCGCTGCTCATTCTTCACGAGGAACTGGGGTATCCGGGCGGCGCGTTCGTGGCTGAGCCGCTGCGGATCCTCGGGATCATCACCGTGGTCATGATCCCCATCGGCATTCTCGGTGGGATTGGGGTGCCGCTTCCCTGGCCGTTGGCGCCGCGCTGGGTTGTCGAGCGACGCAAGAAGGATCGCGCCGCGCGAAAGCGCACCACCTCCGACGCCTAAACCGAAAGACCAGAGCAGCAGCGCCTATATTCCCCGCGCCGCCATCACCTGGCGCACGGGACTCATGCGCTCCTCGTGCTCGCGAGCGCTATACGCGCCGAGCTTCAGATCATCCGTGAGGCGACCATCCACGAGGATCACGAGGCGGCTCGCACGCGCGGCAACCTGCGGATCGTGCGTCACGAGAATGAGCGTTGTGCCGGCGTCATTGAGGCGCGAAAGCACATCGAGAATCTGCTGACTCATCGCCTGATTGAGCGCGCCCGTGGGCTCATCGCCAAACACCACGCTCGCGCCGTTAATGAGTGCGCGGCAAATCCCCGCGCGCTGCAATTGCCCACCGGAAGCCTGCCCGGGCAGGTGATCGGCGATCGACGCGATCCCGATGTCGGACATGAGTTCCTCGGCACGCGCCACGATTTCACTGCGCGGACGCTCACCCGCGAGGAGTCCGGGCAACACGATGTTGTCGCGCAGATCAAGGCTCTGCAGAAGGTGCGGTTCTTGAAAAACGAAGCCGATATGACGCAAGCGAACGTCGGCAAGCTCCCGCTCCCCAAGCCCCGTGAGTTCCCGCCCGCCGAGCGTGACCGTGCCGGCCGTGGGCCGATCCATTCCCGAAAGCATGTGGAGAAGAGTCGTTTTCCCCGAGCCCGAAGGTCCCATGATCACCACGAACTCCCCGGCTGCAACCTCGAGGTCGATGCCGTGTAGCACGCGTTGGCTGTAATCCTTGATGATTCCTGACGCGCTCAGCATGAGATTCTCCTAGTCGCGAAGGGCGAGGGTGTGAAGGCGAAGTGTGGACGTGCGAGTCGCGAGCAGCACGCACGCGAAAACTGCCGCCGGAACAAGCAGCCACGCAACCCACGGATTTGGCATGAGGGAGATTCCGGGGGCACCCATCTGCCCCATGACGAGCCGGAACAGGGGTTGGGTGGCGAGGGAGGCGAGGGCCACGCCCGCGGCAACGCCCACAATTCCGACGCTTGCTAACTGCACCATGTGCATGCGCGTGAGCGCGGTGTTTCTCATCCCGAGTGCCGTGAGTGAGGCGAGTTCACGCCCGCTGCGCGCGATGAGAAGCACCACGAAAAGGGCGACGATGAGGAATGTTTGCCCAAGCGCGATCGCCGCCGCGATCCACGTGACGGTGCGCAGCTGCGCGATCGCGCCGCCCATCGTTTGCGAGGCGTAATCCGCCATGTGCGTGACCCGCGCTCCGGGGAACTCGTGCGAGAGCCTCGCGGCAACGGCGTTGGCATCCTCACCGGGGGCGAGGCGCACGTACACGAGCTCGGTGAGCGGCTTGGTGGGTGCAGCAAATGCCGCCTTCGCGGTCATGCCGCCGTTCGTGATGTCTTGGTAAATCCCGGAGATCCGTAGCCGTCGGACCTCACCTTCGCCGCGAAGCGTGACCGTTTCGCCCACGCTCGCGCCGAGCTCCTTCGCTTCGTTCACAGAAAGGGAGATCTCCGATGCGGTCGCGGGCGCGGCTCCCTCCTGGTAGGTGAGCGGAAAGGTCGCGTGGTCACCCACCTCGACGAGCACGCTTTCCCACTTGCCTTCGGGGTTTTGGGCCTCGAAGCGGCCCGTGGTGAGATGCGCGGTCTCGGTGACCGCGGGATCGTTTGCGAGGCGCGAGAGGAGGGATGCGGGAGATTCGGCGTTCTCGCTCACATCGATCCGCAAGTCCGCAGAGCCCACGCCGAGATAGGTGGCGAAGTGGGGGTTCGCGAAGGTCGCGGCAATGTTTGCGGGCACGATGATCGCGAATGCGCTGAGCGCGATCACGGCGATGAGCAGAAGATTTTGGGGATTGAGTGCGCCGCGAACGCCAAGAAAATCGGGAACTGTGAGGCGAGTGCGGGCAAGCCGCCACCGAGGGGCGTGCCGAATGCGCGGGCGCGTAGTTCCCGTGCGCAGCGCTTCTGCGGCCGACATTGTGCCGATGCGGCGCATGAGCAGCCAGCACGAGGCCACGATCGCGAGGGTGCCCAAGGCTGCCACGCCTACCGGGGCCGCCACGAGCGCCACGTGGAAGTGAGGCTTACCGATGTACATGAGCACGCCCCGGCTTGCAAGGGTTCCAAGCGGGAACGAAGCGAGAAGGCCCGCGAGCGCACCCGCCGCGGTGAGCGCCGCGTACTTGAGGATGAAAAGACCCTTGAGTTTTCCGATTGGTGCGCCGATCGCTTTGAGTGTCGCGATCTCCGCCATGTCGGTGTGGAAGGCCGCGAGGAAAGCGAAGCGCAGCGCGAGGAGGGCGATCACGATCAGCAGCCCAGCGATGAGGGTGGCGACGATCGCGAGGAGCAGCGCGCTGAGCGCATTCATGAGCGCGAAGATTGTGGAATCAACCATGACGCCGCGTGCGGGAAGTCCCGCGTGGACGTAGGCGTCTTTGACCTCCTGGAGGCTCGCGCCTTCCTTGAGCCGGAATTCGATGAGGTATTCGGGCTCGAGGTGTGCGCGGGCTGCCTCGAAGTCGCTTTCGTTGACGACCATGCGTTTCGAGGTGACCATTGACGGGTTCATTTGGGCATCGCGCGCAAACCCGGCAACCGTCAGAACTTGCGGCGTGCCGCCGACCTCAAGCGTGACCGTGTCTCCCTTTTTCGCGAGATTCTCCGCCTTGTAGTACACGGGAAGCCACACGTGACCAGGGGAGGGGGTCACGCGATTGCCGCTCTCGTCGAGGAGGAGGTCGAAGCGCTTGGGGGAGGTGACGAGGGCGGGCTCGAGCACAGAATCGGCCTGGTTTTTGCCCGCGATGGTGAGGCGTGCTGTGGGAACCGGAAGGGTTTCCATGACGTCGGTGTCGGCGATGCCCGGTTGGGTGCGCGCCCACGCGGTGATGTCTTCCGGATTGAGCGGGCCAGCGTGCATTTGAACGATGTCGGGCGGGCGGGAATCGGCCCAGAAACTCTCGAGGGCAACGGCGGTGCGGGAGAGAAGAACGGCGCTTGTGCACGCGAGGAGGGAAGCGACGGCAACGATCGCGAAGAGCACGAGCGAAACTACACGGTTGCGCCGGAGATCGGCGCGCAAGAGGCGCCAGAGCATGAGTCCTCCCCCCTGGAGGTTGCGGTGGTACTTCCATCATAGTGGGCGGGCTCGCGCCGCAGGTCTCATTTGAAGATGGGGATAACAGCGTGAGACCCCTCGGTTTCAGTGGTGCCTAGGAGGTTCTTTCCACTTGAGATGTGGTGGGCAGACTGGCGGGAGTGATTCTGGCGCTGTACTGTAAATGAGAACAGTTACCATTCGAGGAGGGGTTCATGCGGATTCTCCGCTCCACCTGCGCCACGCTCGCGGCTCTCACGTTCGCCTTCGCGCCCGCCTTCGCGGGGCCCGACGACGACCGTACGGTTCAGACGAACGCGCATATCGACGCGCCCAAGGTCTTTTGGGACAAAGACGCCAAGACATTCCAGATCAACTCCCAATCCAACGGGAAAACGTTCCCGCTGGACAAGACCACTAACTGGGTTGGACGTGGCTACCAGGACGACGGCACGCAAAGCTACATTTTTGACGTGACGAAGGATCCGCGCCTCGCTTTCCTCGGTAAGGAAGGCGACCACCTCTACATGGCGCCCCACAGCCCAGGTCCGGGCAATACCCCGATCTGGTCCGGTTTCGGCGCCGACACGGCAGTGCCCATCGAACAGTTCCAGGACGAGAACTTCACCATCGAGCTGACGGGCTTCAACGGCCCCGGCGAGATGAACATGTTCAACTACTCGAGCTACGGCAACCTGCCGGTCACGCACCTGTTCTCCTCGCACGACAAGGTCTCACGTGCAGTGTGGCTCGACCCGGGCACGCACACCCACAACTTCACGACGTTCACCAAGCCCGGCCGGTACGAGCTCACCTACCAGGCGAGCGCACGCAAGTCCGACGGCACCTTCACCGCCTCGAAGCCCACAACGCTCGTGTGGCGCGTGGGTGGCACTAACCCCGCTGACGAAAAGCTCGGCGACGTCAAGACGGCCTACGCCAAAGCCGCTGGAGTGACCGGCGAATCCACCCCGACCTTCACAATCGCTCCGCACACGGGCAAGAAGAAGGACGGCGACGATCGCCTCACCGACCTCACCTTCGATGCCGGCAACGCCGAAGCAGAAGGCACCGTCGTGTTCTACATCGACGGCTACCACCTTGCCGAAGTGCCCGTGAAGGGCGGCAAGGCCACGTGGAGCGAAATGATCGGCTCGCAGAAGTCGACCTTCCAGGCCGTTTTCGTGCCCACGAAGGGCGCTGCTCGCTGGATCAGCGCGCCGCTCACCTCGAGCACTGGCCAAGCGGCCACGTCGACGAAGGACGCGGGCGACTTCCCCACGGAAACCCCCGACTCTGTCGCAACCGGCTTCCCCAAGGGAGAGGTAAAGGTCAGCTCACGCGACGTGTCGGTGAGCGCGAAGGCCGGCGACAAAGACACCCTGATGAAGCTCTCCACGAAACCTGCCGACGACTCCCTCACCTATCACGTCTCGGGCGGGTTCTACGAAAAGGGCTCCCAGTTCGCGACCTGTGACGTCGATGCCGTCAGTGGCCCCGGCCGCCGAAGCTTCGATATCGACCGCGAAGCATGCATGGGCGACAAGTATGACCTCCGCCTGACCCTCGAGCCGCTTCCGCGTGCCGCAATCGGCAACACCGAAGTCGCGGACTTCGGTCCGGTGACCGCCAAAGGTAAGGAAATCTCGACCCAGTTCTCCGAGAACGGCGCGACGGGCACCCCGGATGCACCGGAAGGCGGGGATGCGTCGGACCCGGGCGCCGGAGATGAAGGGGCCGACGGTTCCCTCCTCAACACCCCCGTGACCATCAACAACGGGCACGTTGACCTGCGTGTTATGGACGTCGACGGAAGCTTCTCCGTCGCCCTCGGCGACGACTCGCGCCAGCACGCGAAGAAGTCCGTGCTTCGCACGATCGACTCGACGACGCTCGAGGTCACGAAGCTCGCGAAGGCCAAGCGCGAAGGTAACGTCCTTGCCGATAAGAGCTACGACGTGCTCGGCCCGAAGGGCAGAGAGCTGTATGTTCTCCCGCAGGCCCAGCAGCAGGGCCGCGTGTGGCCGGGCTTCTCGAGCGAAGAACTCGATCGCGACAAATACCCTGAGGGCGCAACGATGACGCTTACCCCCGTCAGCGCACCCGAAGGCGGTAAGTGGTTCGCGTACACCGAGAACCTCGGCACGATCCAGAAGATGTACGCCACGAGCGAGAAGGCTTCCGACATCCCGCTTCCGCCCGGCACCCACATGCACACCGCGTGGGCATTCACGAAGCCGGGTACGTACACGATCGACGTCACGGCGCACGCTAAGCAGGCGAGTAACGGCGAGCGCAGCGTCGGTGACGGGGAGGCTACGGCCAAGACTCAGCGCCTCACCTTTGTCGTGGGCGAGCAGCCGGGCGGCGACCAGGGCGGCGACCAGGGTGGTGCCGAGGGCCAGGATCCGTCGGACGAAAACCCGGACCAGCCGGGCAACCCCGCTGGCGATGCCGGTGATAGCGATGGGACCGGAGCCGAAGGCGATCCCGCAGGCGCCGGCGCCTCTGACGCCGGTAGCAGTGCACCCGCCGCTTCCGACGCTGGCGGTGCATCCGATGCAGGCGGCGACGATCTGCTGGGCTCCCTTCCGCGCACAGGCGCGAGCGTTGGCCTGACCGTTGCTGCCGCGACCGCGCTCGCGGCCGGCGGTGCGGCGCTCACAAGGCGTCGCAAGAACAGCTAAACACTCACAGCTACAGAAAAGGGCCCGCGCTTCTCCAGGGAGGCGCGGGCCCTTCATACTGCCTCTTCCTGTCTCACATCGTGCGTACTGCTTCTCCCGGTCCCACATCCTCTCCCCGTCTCACATCATGAAGAAAAGTGGGGTTTGGTGCTGTGTCGGGCCGGGAGCGCCGTCGAATCTTCATAA
>NZ_KV788580.1:0-2054 GCF_001807345.1 Dermabacter sp. HMSC06F07 | reverse complement strand
AACGCCCTGCCGCCCACGCGGCGGCAGGGCGTTTGACCACTCGCCACAAGAGTCGCCCACACATCACCTCGGGCATGCACGACTTCAAAGCCAACACTGCGCGGCGGGACAGATACGACTCAAAAACATGGGGGGAAACCCATTGACTGGAACACACTTCAGCCTGACGCCGAACGAGTACTTTTTTCGAGTCCAAGATGCTCAGCGCACCCTCGATAATCTCAACGGTGTCTACGCTCTTGTGGACGAAGCACTCGATTTCGCCAGCCAAGCGCTCGAACACAGCACTCTTAGTCGCGGAGCGGCAAACTCGTGCCTAGAGCTTTACGTGCGCAGCGAAGTGAACTACGGCCGCGGACGCTCCAACAAGAACCTTGAACACGCGAGCGAGGGAATGCGCTATTACATGAGCGGCGATTCTGAGATGGCTGACAACAGTAACAGCAACGCAGCCGCCGCCGAAGGCAAAGGTCGCATGACAAATCTGGACAGGTACAACGAGGCCAATGGCGGTGGTCCCGGAGTATGCACACCAGAAAACCCGATGGGCCAAGCCAACTACGCGAGCAGCCCCGAAGAGATGCTAGCTAATTCATTTGCAGACGCACGGGAAGCGGAGCAGCGCCCTTACGGCCCGTACCCCATCGAGAAGTAGACCCCTGGAGTAAATCATGGTTTCAAAGTCTGATCTCCCCGAGCTGGATGATCCCGGCAACGTAAGCCAGCTGGGCGCAAAATTCACAGCGATCGGCATGCTCAATAAGTCCATCATCGATGAGGCCAAGTACGGCTGGACGAACGTTGCCGCCTCCTACCAGGCACCCGAAGGTGGCCAGGTTCAACAGGTATTCCAGACCCCCGCAGAAGCCGCCACCGGACTAGAGCAACGCACCAAGAACGTTCAAGACGCTCTCGATTCGTACGCCCAAACGCTCTCTGATCTCGAGCGAGAAAAAGCGCAGATCGAATCGGAAATCGACGCAGCCAACGCGAAGTACGAAGAGGCACTGGCGATGCCTGAGACTGTCGAAGAGCCGGATCCGGACAATGAGGGCGAGACTCGCGAAAAATTTAACGAGGAGCGCGAGAGGGCGCTCGCTGAGGCCCAAAGAATGCTCGATGCAGCACAACGTGCGGTTGACCTCTTCAAGCTCAAAGTCCAACAAGCAGATCGAGATCTTGCCAATTCCATTCTCGCTGAAACAATCAATCCAAATACCGGCGAAGCAGCATGGAGTGGCGTTTTAGGTGGAAGCTTCTTCAAAGGCATCTTTGACGCCATTATTGGTATGCCAAAGCTCGTCGTTGGCACAGTTCGCTTCAACGTTACCGATCTTTGGAACCATCGAGGCGATCTCAAGAACTACTTTTTTGGTGAAGGCAGCGGGTCTCACAGGCAGTTTTGGCTTCAAATGGCCCCAATGATGTTTCCTATTCCTGGGATGCAATCATTGGCCGCGGCTGGAACTGCCCAAGCGTTGGCCCCCTCCATTCAGGCAGGTGTGCGAGACGGTTCCATAGCTAATGGCGCATATACGGCGTTTGATTGGGCAACCGATAACGCATACGACGCCCTCGCAGGAAAAGCAGACCCCTCCGCTGCCATCCACGGTGAAGCATGGCTGAGGAAGTGGGCCACCGAAACGGCCCACGACCCGGCCTACACGCTCGGCGGTCTTGCCCCCACCGTGGTGACGGGTGGCCTCAGCGTCGAGCTGAAAGCTGGCAGCGTTGTCGCCAAGAAGCTCACGAAGCCGGGCGAGAAAGCTGTACGGAAGGGTCTGGACGACGCGGTTAAGAAGGCGTACGAGGACCCGATGCGCGAATCGTTCAATAACGGTATCTACGACTCCCTGAAAGAGGCCTACGGTTCCCCGGGCGAGCAAGGTGCGGCTCCTTCCGCACCTGCACCGGCTCCAGCGCCCACCGAACAGCCGGCTCCAGCGCCTGCGCCAGCACCCGCAGCTCCGACGCCTGCGCCCGCACCGGCACCCGTTGCGCCGGCACCTGTGGCACCCGCACCGGCCCCGGCACCCGTCGACCAGCCAGCACCG
>NZ_KV788579.1:106454-106911 GCF_001807345.1 Dermabacter sp. HMSC06F07 | reverse complement strand
AAGAACGTCTACGAAGTCCTCGTGACCTACCCCGATGGCTCCACCGACACAGTCGCCGCAACCGTCAACGTCACCGAGACCCCGCAGGCAAAGGCCTACCAGCCGGTGTATGCACCTGCCGAGGTTGAGCGCGGCAAGGTTGGCACCATCGCGGCTCCGAAGTTCACCGATGAGGAGACCGGCGAAGAGCGCGACATGCCCGAAGGCACCAAGTTCGCTCTCAAGGACGGCGAGATTAGCGACGTCAAGATCGACGAAAACACCGGTGAGATCACCGTTGAGTCGACCTACGCAGCTGTCGAGAACGTCTACGAAGTCCTCGTGACCTACCCCGACGGCTCGACCGAGGTCGTTGTCGCAACCCTCAACGTGATCGACACACCGGTCGATGAGCCTGGCGAGCCCGGCGAACCCGGTGAGCCCGGCAAGCCCGGTGAGCCCGGCAAGCCCGGCGAAC
>NZ_KV788579.1:42661-106434 GCF_001807345.1 Dermabacter sp. HMSC06F07 | reverse complement strand
CGGCGAACCCGGTGAGCCCGGTGAGCCCGGTGAGCCCGGTGAACCTGGCGAGCCTGGCAAGCCTGGTGAACCCGGCAAGCCCGGTGAGCCTGGCAAGCCTGGCGACAACGGCATGACCAAGCCGATCAAGAAGGTTCCGGCTAGGGGTGGCAAGCACGCCCTCCCGCGCACCGGTGCTGAGACCGGCGGCCTCCTCGCCGCTGCTGCCTCGCTGATCGCCGGTGGCGCAGCCCTCGTGACCCGCCGCCGCAAGAGCGAGCAGTGAGGTAACGCCTCACACATCGTTCAATAGTTGAACACACAGTGTGGCCCCCACTTCTTCGGGAGTGGGGGCCACACCCCGTTAACGCCACACCCCGTTAACATCGAGACATGAGCGAACAAGTGCGCATCATTCGCGTGAGTCAGAGCGACCCCCGGGTCAGTGCCCTGCACGCCGAAAAAGACGCCGAACTCGAGCCTCGCTACCGCGCCTACTACACCGCCCATCCCGAATACCAGGGCCGCAGCGACGAAACCCTCGACCCAACCACCATTCTCACCACCCTCCTCGCACTCAAAGGCGACAGTGCCGTTGGCACGGTTATGCTTCGAGCACTCGCCGATCGTCTCGAGGTGAAACGGCTTATCGTCGGAAAGAAATACCGAGGCCAAGGCATCGCTACCCAGCTCATGGAGCACATCGAAGAGGAAGCCTCGACCCGCGGCGCAACCGCGCTCTACCTCCACACCGGCAGCCTCCAAGAGGACGCGATCAGCCTCTACACGAAAACGGGATGGCGACGCCTCCCCCAGCTCTTCGCCCCCTACGAAGACGACGGTGTTTCCCAGTGCTACGTCAAGGAGCTCGTGCCACACTAAGGCCATGAACAATAACGCCGCTCCCGAAGAGCACACCGCCGAACAAAAAGCAGCCCTCGAGCGCCTGACCGTGGCTCAAGACAATCTCGTGAAGTCTCGCGAAGCATACGAAAAGGCCGTCGAAGGACTCGAAGCCATCAAGGCTTACAACGAAGCTATGAAACCCCTCATGGCGTACTACGACAACGGCTGGCTCGCCGATGTCACCACAACCGAATCAATTGATGAGCGCCCCGAAGCTGCCGGCGAAGACGAAATCTGGGACATGCACGGCGGCCAGTATGAGCTCATGCGCGAACTGCTCGCCATCTCCTCGCACTTCTTCGTTCGCGTTCCCGGCGAAGAGGGAGAAGAAGAGCAGGAAGGCTAACGTCTCCATCAAGGCATAAAGGAACCCTCGCACTCGAAAGTGCGAGGGTTCCTTCTCGTTAGCGGGCGATCACATCATGCCGCCCATGCCTCCCATGGCGTCCATCTCGCCACCGGCAGGAGCCTTCACCGGCTCCGGCTTGTCAGCAACAACGGCCTCGGTGGTGAGGAACAGGCCCGCGATCGACGCAGCGTTCTGAAGAGCGGAGCGCGTCACCTTCACCGGGTCGAGCACGCCAGCCTCGATGAGGTTCTGGTACTCGCCGGTTGCGGCGTTCAGGCCCTCGCCAACAGGGAGCTGCTTGACCTTCGATGCGACAACGCCACCCTCAAGGCCAGCGTTCGAAGCGATCTGCTTGAGCGGAGCCTCGATCGCGACCTGCACGATCGATGCGCCGGTCGCCTCATCGCCCTCGAGCGAAAGCGACGCGAACGCGTCCTTGCCCGCCTGGATCAGGGCCACGCCGCCGCCGGCGACGATGCCCTCCTCAACGGCAGCCTTCGCGTTGCGCACGGCATCTTCGATGCGGTGCTTGCGCTCGTTGAGCTCGACCTCGGTTGCGGCACCCGCCTTGATGACGGCCACGCCACCGGCGAGCTTCGCGAGGCGCTCCTGGAGCTTCTCGCGGTCGTAATCCGAATCCGAAACCTCGATCTCGCTGCGGATCTGCTTCACGCGGCCGGCGATCTGGTCGCCGTCGCCCGCGCCCTCGACGATGGTCGTCTCATCCTTCGTGACAACCACCTTGCGGGCACGGCCGAGCACGTTGAGGTCGGCGGTCTCGAGCGACAGGCCAACCTCTTCCGAGATCACGGTGCCACCGGTGAGGATCGCCATGTCCTGGAGCATGGCCTTGCGCCGATCGCCGAAGCCGGGAGCCTTCACAGCAACCGACTTGAACACGCCGCGCAGCTTGTTGACGACGAGCGCGGGAAGCGCCTCACCGTCGACGTCCTCGGCGATGATCACGAGCGGCTTGTTTGCCTGGATGACCTTGTCGAGAAGCGGCAGCAGGTCCTTGAGCTGCGACACCTTCGACGAGGTGAGCAGGATGTACGGGTCCTCGAGAACGGCTTCCTGGCGCTCCGGATCGGTCACGAAGTACGGCGAAATGAAGCCCTTGTCGAAGCGCATACCTTCGGTGAGCTCAAGCTCGAGGCCGGTCGTGTTCGACTCCTCGACCGTGATAACGCCTTCCTTGCCGACCTTGTCGAGAGCCTCGGCGATAAGCTCGCCGATTGCCGGGTCAGCGGCCGAGATCGCGGCGGTGTTCGCGATCTGCTCCTTCGACTCGATCTCGACGGCCTGCGCAATGAGCTTCTCGCTCACGGCGGCAACGGCCTTGTCGATGCCGCGCTTGAGGGCGATCGGGTTTGCGCCCGCGGCAACGTTGCGAAGGCCTTCCTTCACGAGGGCCTGCGCGAGAACCGTAGCGGTCGTCGTGCCGTCGCCGGCAACGTCGTCCGTCTTCTTTGCGACTTCCTTGACGAGTTCCGCACCGATCTTTTCGTACGGATCCTCGAGTTCGATTTCCTTAGCGATCGACACGCCATCGTTCGTGATGGTCGGTGCGCCCCAGGACTTTTCGAGGACGACGTTGCGTCCCTTCGGCCCAAGGGTCACCTTCACGGCGTCAGCGAGCTGGTTCATGCCCCGCTCGAGGCCGCGGCGTGCTTCTTCGTCAAATGCGATGAGCTTTGCCATGAGTGGTAACTCCCAGAGTGTGTGAGTGTGCTCCAGTCAGGTGCCCGCGACGGACGAGCCTTGCCCTCCCCTTCACGTCTGGGTCGGTGGGGCTCTCACCTCACTGGAAATCTCGCGGTGGCGTGTGTGGGGTCCGACGGTTGCCGGGAACCCGTTGTCACTCACGCCATGCGAGTGCTAACCCATCATAAGCACTCTGAGGCGAAGAGTGCTAACGCTCGCTGGGAATTTCTCTGGGAGCGTGATGGCACACCTCCGCGGCGCCTCTCGAGACGCGCATCGCGGAGGCCATTGACGCGCTGCAGCAGTCTTTACTCGCCGTCGTCGCCTTGCTCCGCGCCGTCAATTTCGGCGAGATCACCCGGCTCCTCGACGATGACAACCGTAATGTTCGCCCTGTACTTATCGGACTTCTCAGCCTCGACACCGACGTACTTCGCGAGGGCCTCGGCGGTCGCCTTATCCTCGTCATTCTTGTAGTAGACGCCGGCGTTCTTGGTGCGCTTACCCGTGTCGACATCGACCTTGGTCCAACCCTGCTCTTCGAGAGCCTTCTGCCAACGGCCAGCCATGCCCTGCTTCCGCTTACCATTGAGCACGAGAACCGGAGCTTCGCGATCGACTTCAGGGGCTGGTTCCTCGGAAGGCTGTTCGGTAGCACCCTCGCCACCGTTATCACCCTCGCCGCCATTGTCGCTCGCGGCAGGCTTGTCATCGCCGGAGTCCGCCGGAGCCGACGTCGATGACTCCGCTGGAGCGGGAGCATCCTCGCTCCCCTTACCCAGACCCGACACGGCCCACAGAACGAGTGCGAGCGCAAGCAGCGCCGCGACGATCACGATGATCGTCGAAAGATTCCGCTTGAAAAACGGCTCCTCAGCACGGTGCGCGCCGTGGGCGCCCACCTGATCGGCCTCGCGGTCAAACTGGTCCGGTTCGTACGGGTACGTGCTCTGATCTGCCACGAGGTCATGCTATCGGTTAACGCTGGCCTAAACGGCGATTGGGCACGCGGCGCGCCGAGGCAACAAACCCCATAGTGCTGCCCTCCCCCACGGCGACAACGACGGCGCGACATGTACGTCTAGGAACGCGTGCGTTCACGCAACCGTCGGACCACACTTGGCGCATACCGCACCGCCGCGGGCTCCCGCATGAGCCGCACGAGCCGCGCGTGATACCCCGCCGGCGTCAGCCCCGTAAGCCGCAGGATGTCGCGTTCCTTTGCGCCGGCGCTGCGGTACACGCGCGCCTCGAGATCGAGGATCGCGCGATCTGTTTCGCTCAGCTGCGGTTCATCGGCCAGTGGCTCATCGGTCATGAATTCAAGTCTAGGCACGCCCCGTACCCTGGGGGCATGAATGAGACCGCGCTGCCTCCCCTGACCGACATTATGGCCGCCGACTGGGCCGAAGCCCTCGCGAGCGTCGAACCGAACATCCGCCAGATGGGCGCCTTCCTGCGCGCTGAGCTCACCGCTGGCCGACGCTACCTCCCGTCGGGCGAGCGCATTTTTCGCGCGTTCGAAACCCCGCTTGCCGATGTGCGGGTGCTCATCGTCGGCCAGGACCCCTACCCCACACCGGGCCACCCGATCGGCCTAAGTTTCGCCGTCGAGCGCGACGTGCGCCCACTGCCCCGCTCGCTCCACAACATCTACCTCGAACGCGAGAGCGATCTAGGAATCCCACCGAGCGCGCACGGCGACCTCTCCGCATGGCAAAACCAGGGCGTCATGCTCCTCAACAGGGCACTCACAGTTGCTCCAGGGGCACCCGCGTCGCATCGCGGCAAAGGGTGGGAACAGATCACGATGCGCGCTATCGAGGCGCTCGTCGAGCGCGGTGGACCGCTCGTCGCGATCCTTTGGGGTCGAGACGCGCGCTCGCTCGCCCCGATGCTCGCCGAGGGTGGCGTGAGCACTATCGAGTCGGCGCACCCGTCGCCACTGTCGGCGCGCCGAGGGTTTTTTGGGTCGAAACCGTTCTCGCGCGCGAACGCACTCCTCGCCGAAAGCGGCGCGGAGGCCGTGGACTGGAACACGCCTTGACCTGCCCGCTTGTGCGCAGCCACCGAAAGCACGTGACCTCCCCCACTCAAGCTGCAGCACAACAACCAGTGAAACTGCACCAACCATTAAAGTTTTGGCAAAATCCCAGGTCCAAGGCCTATAGTGACTGAACTAAACGCGCGTAAAGGCCCAAAACGTCCCACTTGCATTCGTAGATTCAAGGCCTATAGTTACGAAGTCGTTACATACCGGACCAGCCACATGGCACACCTGATTGGAGTCCACGGGAATGAACACCCCCCGCCATCACGACGAAGAGCTGCGCCTCGAGCTCATCGCAGAAGCGTCGAAGGCGCTCGCCAAAGGCGGCCCCGCAGCGGTCTCCCTCCGCGACATCTCCGCGGCCTGCAACACCTCGACTACCGCCATCTACTCACTCTTCGGCGGAAAGAAGCAGCTCCTCAACTCTGTCGTTGTCAGCTCCGCCAGTGATCTCGCGAAGCACCTCACCGAGGTTAAGCGCGAACAGGATCCCGAAGATTACCTGGTTGGGCTCGCCACCGCCCTCCACGACTGGGCAGTCAACAACCCCGAACTGTTTGACGTGATCTTCAACCAGGCCGACCAGGTTCCTGACCGAGCAGCGCAGGCCAATGGGGCACCGGGAGCGGCGAGCGCAGCAGCCGCCAAGGATTCCGACGCCACCCCGGACCCGATCGGGTTCGGTCTTTCGCGTCGAGACAACCATCTGCTTACGGCGTTCCGCGCACTCGGCACCGATATCGACGAGTTCGAAAGCATCGCAAAGCACCTCGCGCAGGCAATGTCGGAAGGCCGCACGAAGTACGGCGCCACCGTCGACACCTCCCCCTCCGATGCCACAACGCTCCTGCGCGCCGTGTGGGCGAGCGCCCACGGGTGGACTCACCTCGAGATCCAGGGCTTCATCGATGCGGCCGGCTTCAACGACTTTGTGCGCGCGACGGTGAAGGCAGCACTCAAGGCAAGCCGCGACTGAGCCCTGTCCTCCCCTTCCCTGCTTAGCCCCCTGCCCTGCTGATCCTCCTGCCGCCTTCCCTTCTCCCGTGTTCCCACGTAAGTCATCACGCAAAAAAAGGGCGGCTCCGCAGGTCACACGAAGTGCAGCAAACAGGGGGGCGCCGCCTCAGCAGCGCCCCCATCGTTGAGCGAGACTCTCGGAGCCCAGTGCAATAGACCCCGAGAATCAGTAAATCAGGCCTCGAGGCCCACGCGGTATCCCGTAGCCACCGCCTGAGCAACCTTCGCCACCTTCGACACGTCACCCGCGGTACGGAACTCGGTTCCCGCAGCCTCGAGCTCGGAGGCGAGCGCATTCTCGCTGCGCATACCGATCGCGAGCACCACGGTCTCGGCATCGACGGTGAGCTGGGAACCGTCGGCCTCGAACACCGCGCCCGAGCCGGTCACCTCCACGAGACGGTGCCCCGTGTTCATGGGGACGCCGGCCTTCTTGAGCTTCGAGGTGACCGAGATGAGGTTCATGTGGAACGCCCCAGCCCCGAGCTCCGGCGCCATCTCGTACACGGCGACCTCGCCACCGTTTGCCGCAATTAGCTCAGCAGTTTCGAGGCCGGTCATGCCGGACCCCACGACAATCGCGCGGCCCGCGACCTCGCGAGTACCTCCCAGAACGTCGATCGCATCCACAACATTGTCGCCATCGATGCCGGGAATGTTCGGCACGATTGGGGCTGCGCCGGTCGCGACGATCACGGCGTCAGCACCGAACGCACGCACGTCCTCGACCCCGAAACGAGTCGACAGCCGCACGTCAACGCCGGCCTTCTCGAGACGGTGGGTGTAGTTCTCGACGAGCCAGCCCATCGGGTCCTTGCCGGGCGGGTTGGTGCCGGGCACGACCTGACCGCCGAGGGTGTCCATCGCCTCGACGAGGGTGACTTTCGCGCCGCGCTTCGCGAGTGTTTCGGCAGCTTCACAGCCCGCAGGGCCGCCACCGATCACGAGAGCCGTGCGGCCTTCGGCATTGCGCTCTGGTTCGATCGGGAACTCCGATTCGAACCCACAGCGCGGGTTGACGGCGCATTCGACATGGCCGCCAGAGAAGAGCGCCTCGAAGCAGTACATGCAGCCGATGCAGCGGGTGATGTCCGCGTCACGACCTTCGATGGCCTTGATGCCCCACTGCGGGTCGGCAAGCCACGAGCGGCCCATCGCGATGAGGTCCACGAGGCCATCGTTGAGCATCTTTTCGGCCTGCTCCGGCTCACGAACAATCGACACACCCATGACCGGAATCTTCACGGCGTCGCGCACGGCACGAATCATCGGGTCGCGCCAGTTGCGTGGCGTGTTCACGGGTTCGATGACGGTCACGCCGGTCTCGTACGTGCCCGACGACACCGAAATCAGGTCGGCACCGTGCTCCTCGCACACCTTGGCGATCCGCACGCCGTCAGCAACCTCGTTACCTACACCGGGCATGCCGATCAAGTCATAGCACTGTGAAATCGAAAGTCGCACCGAGATCGGGAAGTCGGGGCCCACAACCTCGCGCACGCCATCGAGAATCTCCACGAGGAAACGGCAGCGATTCTCGAACGAACCGCCGTACTCGTCCTCGCGCTTATTGGTGCGAGGCGAGAGGAACTCGTCGATAAGGTAACCGTGAGCGCCGTGGATCTCCACGCCGTCAGCACCGGCTTCCTTCGCGCGGCGCGCGCCGTTGATGAAGTCCTGCACGAGGCTCTTCACTTCCTCGTTTTCAAGGGCGCGCACGGGGGCCTTGGTGAGCTCGGATCGCACGGCGGAGGGTCCGACGGTGACCTGCCCCTTATTGAGCTGGGGAAGGCCCTGGTTGCCGGGGTGCTGGAGCTGGAGGAAAATCTTCGAGCCTCGCGCGTGAACGGCCTCGATCGCTTCGGCGAGCTGCGGAACGAGTTCGTCACGTGTCACGGATAGCTGGTTTGGGGTGCCGGGACCGTGCTCGTCATTCACGCGGGTGATCTCGGTGATGAGGAGGCCACAGCCACCTTCGGCGCGCTCGAGCCAGTACTTGAGTAGGCGCGGGCCAACGGTGCCGTCGGCGTTCGCGAGGTCACTCCCCATCGGGGTCATCACGAGGCGGTTGGGGATCTCGACAGTGTTGACGGTGAATGGGGTGGCAAGTGTGCGCACGGTCTGCGGTGCGGCGGTCATGGGAGTCCTTCGCTGTGTGTTGAGAACCACTACTTGCTTGTGACCCACACTACGCTCCTAAATTCTTAGGCGCGGGGACCTTCGGGGGCTTCGCGTGCTCCCGAATATGTCCTGGCAGCACTCACAGTCGTTATGGCCAGAGCACACGAAAAAAACCCCGGCCTGACGACTCGAAGTCGCCCCGACCTGGGATTTCCTTGGAGCTGAAGATGGGGCTCGAACCCACGACCTGCTGTTTACAAGACAGCTGCTCTACCAACTGAGCTACTTCAGCATTGCGGCGCTCGCACTAGTGTAGCGTGCGCCGCGAGTTTAGTTACCCGAATCGCTTGCGCCACCGGCGTCGCTCGCACCGGGTGTACCCGAGGCGGCCACGGCTTTCTTAAGCGCACCGGGGGTCTGCCAGGCGCCGTCGGATCCCCATTCTTTGCCATTGATGAGCACGGCCGGGGTTGCCGGCGAGAGTTTCGCGCCGGCGGGTTCGAGCACGTCTGTCGCGTAGCGGCGGAATTTCTGATCCTTGATGCACGAGAGGGTGCCGTCCTTCGCTCCGGCCTGTTTGGCGTACGTGACGAGCTCTCTGTCGCTCAGGCCGGGGCCACCCTCTGCCGGTTGGTTGGCGAAGAGGAGTTCGTGGAACTTCAGGAACACCTCGGGCGAATCCTCGAAGGTACACACTGCGGCTCCGCCGGCGCGTGCGGAGTACTCCGTTGTGGACATCTTCTTGGAGAGGAAAGTGCGCACGTGGAAGTTCACGGTCGCATCGCCGCTCTCGATCATCTCGTGGAGGTCGGCGCTGTTGATCTGTTCGAAGTTGCCACAGAACGGGCACATGTAGTCGAACACGACGTCAACGACGGGCTTCGTATCGTCGGCCTTGAAGGCGAGAGTGGGCTCTTCCTTGCTGATAGAAGCTGGCTGGTTCAGCTCGAGTTCCGGTTCGGGAGCATTCGCCTGATAGATGAGGTAGCCGAGTCCAGCGACGAGTGCGAGTGCCACGACGACGATGGCGGCGATGATCGCCATGCGGGCGCGCTTTTGACGGCTCAGCTCTTTTTCGCGTTGTTTGCGAAGCTCGATACGCTGCGCTTCGCGCACGTCCTGCGCTGACGGCTTCTCGGCCATTAATCCTCCGGAGGGGTCGAATGCGGTAAACGGCGAATCGCCGCGTGCCAGCTTAGAGGATACGCGCGTGGATGCCTCATTTCCTCCAGGGCGAGATGTCTTCGAGGCGGAATTCACCCACGTACGGGAAGTAGTCGATGTGTCCGCCGCGCGAGGCAATCGTGAAGCACACTGCTGCGATGAGCACGAGGAGAACGGCGGCGAAGATCGCGGTCCACAGCCCGCTTGGTGCGGCTGCGTGCAAAAGACGGTGGCTGCCGTAACGCGTCGTGCGTGAGCCGATGCCCCACCACAGCGACAGGGTCGTAACGCCCACGAGCACTCCCGCGTACACGGCGTAGTGCACCTCGAAGCGCGCGAGCCACACGAGTAGGGCGTCGGTCGCGAGCAGAACGCCGGCCGTGACGATTACGGGGATGAGCGCTTGAAGGAGCGCCTCGAGAAGGGCACCGAAGAATCGCGGTACTGCCAAGAGCGCTATCGAAGCGGTGATCCCACCCGAGCCTTTCCCTCTGTCCTGGCCTTTTTC
This sequence comes from Dermabacter sp. HMSC06F07, assembly GCF_001807345.1. NCBI lineage: Bacteria > Bacillati > Actinomycetota > Actinomycetes > Micrococcales > Dermabacteraceae > Dermabacter > Dermabacter sp. HMSC06F07. Next base: position 96,636 of record NZ_KV788579.1, on the reverse strand, counting down.
CTGCGCGATCCATGAACGCTGCCACGTTCTTGCAAGGGCTGTCATCAGCACGAGCAGGATGAGCGCGGCGAGCGGCACGAGTGCGCCGAAGGCGGTGAAGAGCGCCATGCCGAGCAGCACGAGCGCTGTGCGGCGCTTGGGCTCGCGCAAGTGGTAGGGCAGGGGCTGCAGCGGCATCGCGTATGGCTGCGCGCCGGGGGCCGGAGGGTACTGCGCCGCGGGGAAAGGGCCCTGCGGACCAGGGGCTGGCATGGGAGCCTGCGGCACCGGTGCCGACGCTTGCCACGTCGGCATCGCACCCGCGTGCGGCGCGACGGGCGGTGCGGCAGGGGTCGAGATGGGGGCGAATCGGGCCGTGGGAGTTTCGTCGAGAACAGGCATGACTTGGGTGGGTTCCTCGTTGGAGACATCCCATTCATCCGTGTCGTCCCATTCATCGGTGGCGTCGTGAATTACGCCGGTGCTCTCCTCCTCTCCCCCTCCTGGCCTCGGGGGGCTGTACGGAGGTAGGGGCGCCGTTGCCTCAGCTGCGCAAGCTGCTGCAGCCGATGGTGCCGCGGCGCTCGAGCCTGACGTCCCGGCGCCGATTGGGCCATCGAGTGTGCTGCTTTCACCTGTCTCAATCCGAGAAGTCGGGAGCTCTGCGGGGGTCGAAGGGGAAGACGGGGACGAGGAGGTTGGGTCGTAGTTCCCATACACCCATGCATCCACATCGTGCTCGAGTGCCTCGATGAGCTTCTCCGGCGGCGTGCGATCGCCAGGCTCAGGGGCAAACGCGCCCTTGAACCATTCAATGCACGGCTCCGGCAGCCCTTCGAGGTCGGGGCCAGCCATCGTGGCGAGGTTGTAGACCGTGCCGAGTCGCCCCTTGCCGAAGGGCGGGAAGCCGGTCGCGGCGTGGGCGAGCATTGCAGCCCAGGCCCACCAGTCGGCAGCGGCGTCGACGATGTTGTTGCTGATCACCTCAGGGGCAAGGTAGGAGATCGTGCCCATCATGAGCCCCGTCGAGGTCATGCGGGACTCTTCGGCAGCTTGGGCGATGCCGAAGTCGATAATGACCGGATCGACTGGATCGATGTCGAAGTCGAAGTGCGAGCCGTTACCGGTGCGAAGCATGATGTTGCTTGGTTTGAGGTCGCGGTGCACGATCCCCTTCTCGTGAACGTCAAGAAGGGCCTTGCCGAGCGGCAAGCCGATTTCGCGTACGCATCGCAGCGGAAGGTGCCCCCAGTCGTCAATGACTTTCTGGAAGGTGGGGCCCGAGATGTACTCGGTGACGAGGAAGGCGACGTCGAGGTCGAATTCGGCATCGAGCACGCGGGAAACATTCGGGTGATTGACGCGTTGCAGCGCGCGCATCTCTCGGCTGAGTCGGGCACGGGCGCGCTCGTCGCCGGCAATTTCGGGTCGAAGCACCTTGAGGGCAACGTCGAGTCCGGCCGCATCGGTTGCGCGGTAGACGATTCCCATTCCCCCGCTGCCGATCCGTTCATGAATGGCATAGCCCGAGTCGACGAGCATCTCACGAAGGTGCGATTCGTAGAAACTGGGGCGGCGCTGGGGTGTGCGCGCGCCGAAGTTGCCGCCTGGATTCGTGGGGGTACTCATGCGCCCCATGCTACCGATCCCCTCAGGCGGAGCCCTGAAGTTGTCACCCCCTTGAATCTAATACCCCTAGGGGGTATATTGGATGCTGTGGCGCCCACCGCGACCACACGAACCAGGACCATCACAAACATCAAGGAGCACACCATGACCACCTCGACCTTCAAGATCACGGGCCTCACGTGCGGCCACTGCGTCAATGCCGTTAAAGAAGAGGTCGGCGAACTCGCTGGCGTTGAGAGCGCCGAAGTCGAACTCGTCAAGGGCGGCGAATCGACCCTCACGATCCAGGCAGATCGCGCCCTCACCAAGGCCGACATCGCCCCCGCAATCGAGGAAGCCGGCGAAAGCTACGCCATCGTCGGATAACTCCTCCCCATCCTGAACCCGGCCGCACCACACCCCGAAGGACCCCATGAGCAGCACTGAAACCCACACCGCACCGCGCACCGTTACCCTCGATGTCACCGGCATGACGTGCGCGAGCTGCGTCGCGCGCGTGGAGAAGAAGCTGCGGCGCGTGGGCGATGTCGACGCGGTCGTCAACCTCGCACTCGAACGCGCGAGCGTGCAGGTGAGCGACCCGTCGATCACCGATGCGCAGCTCGTCGAAGCCGTCGAAAAGGGCGGCTATGGGGCTCACGTGCGGGAGGCGGCAGCCGAAAGCACATCGATCCACGGCCCCGACACAAGCGCCGAGGAGCGCGCCGCGCGCGACAAGCGCGACACGCTAATCCGCACGGTCCTCGCAGCAATCCTCTCGGCGCCAATTTTCCTCATCTCAATGATCCCGGCGTTGCAGTTCCCCGGCTGGCAGTGGGCGATGCTCATTCTCGCGACGCCGGTCGTGTTCTACTGCGGCGCGCCATTTCACCGTGCGACCTGGGTGAACATCAAGCACGGCGGCTTCACGATGGACACCCTCGTCACGATGGGAACGTTTGCCGCGTACCTGTGGTCGATCTGGGCCCTTCTCTTCGGCGGCGCAGGCGAAATCGGCATGACGATGGACATGAGCCTCGGCGCCGCTTTCAGCCGGAACCAACACGGTGCGCACGAAATCTACTTCGAATCGGCAGCGGTCATCACGACCCTCGTGCTCGCGGGGCGCTACGCGCAGGCCCGCGCCATCCACCAGTCGAGCGCAGCCATCCGTTCGCTGCTTGACCTCGGCGCGAAGAATGCCACCATTGTGGAGCTTCAGTCCGACGGCAGCACCGCCGAAGTTGAGGTTCCCATCGGCGCGGTGCAGGTCGGCGATGTTTTCGTCGTGAGGCCCGGGGAGAAGGTCGCGACAGACGGCGTGGTCCTTGAGGGTGCCTCAGCCATCGACCGCTCGATGCTCACGGGAGAAAGTATCCCCGAGGACGTCGCGCCCGGAACCGAGGTCACGGGCGCAACGGTCAACACCACGGGCCGGCTCCTTGTGCGCGCTACGCGCGTGGGCGCCGACACCGAGCTCGCCCACATCGCGAAAATGGTCGAGGATGCGCAAGCTTCCAAAGCTCCCGTGCAGCAGCTCGTTGACAAGGTCTCGAGCATCTTCGTGCCCGTCGTCATCGTGCTCGCAGTCCTCACGCTCGTCGCGTGGCTCGCACTCGGGGGCACCACGGAACAGGCATTCACCGCGGCCGTCGCCGTTCTGATCATCGCATGCCCGTGTGCGCTCGGCCTCGCAACCCCCACGGCCATCATGGTGGGCACGGGCCGTGGCGCCGAACTCGGTATCCTCATTCGCTCGGCAAGCACGCTCGAGAGCTCTCGCGACATCGCAACGATCGTTCTCGACAAGACCGGCACTCTCACGAGCGGCGCGATGCGTGTGCACTCCGTGACACCCGCCGAAGGCTGGAGCGAAGCAAACGTCCGCGCGCTCGCGGGTACCGCCGAATCGGGTTCGGAACACCCCATCGCGCGCGCGATCGTGGAAGCGGCCGGCGGCAGCAGCGATGCCCTCACACTCGAGGATGCGCGGGCTCACGTCGGCCGAGGCCTCACGGCGCGCGTGAGCGGGTCGCTCGGGGGAATAACGGGGCCGTGGGAGGTTGAGATTACCGCGGCATCCGACGCTGGCCAGGCAAGCGCCGGAACCGAAAATCCCACCGTGCCCAGCCTGCCCGCCCCTCTCGCCGCTTCCCTCCGCGAAGCCGAGCAGGCGGGTCACACGACCTCCATCGTGCGCGTCAACGGCGAGATTGCGGGGCTCGTGCGCGTGAGCGACACCGTGAAGCCCGAAGCGACGAAGGTCGTTGAGGAGATTCGCGCGCTCGGCATCGAGCCCGTCATGGCGACCGGCGACAACCCTGCCGCGGCCGAGCACATTGCGCGCGAAGTCGGCATCGAGAAGGTTCACGCCTCGCTTACCCCCGCGGCAAAACTCGACCTCGTGAAGTCCCTTCGCGGCGAAGGGGCAAGCGTCGCGATGGTTGGCGATGGCATTAATGACACGGCGGCCCTCGCCGAAGCCGATCTTGGCTTCGCGATGGGCACCGGCACCGATGCCGCGATGAACTCGGGCGACATCGTGCTCACGGGCGGCGATATCGCGCAGATTCCCACCGCGATCCGCCTTTCGCGGGCGAGCGTGCGCACGATCCGCTGGAACCTCTTCTGGGCATTCATCTACAACGTCATCGCCATTCCGCTCGCGATGCTCGGGCTCCTTGGCCCCGTGATCGCGGCCGCGGCCATGGCCTTCTCCAGCGTTTTCGTGGTGAGCAATTCGCTGCGGCTCAAGCGGTTCCAATAACAATTGTTCTGTTCTCATGATCTCCAGGAAAATAGGAGTCAGCTCGCCCTAGGGTGAAGCCATGAGATCTGAACTCTTTTCACCCGAACACCAGGAAGTCCAGACCAACGACCGCTGGGCTCTCCAGTCCAAGCGAATGCTGCGCTGCCGTCTCAATCCCGGCGCACCCGAAATCGTCTCCTCCTCCGGGGCCATGGTCGCCTACCAGGGCGAGATGAAGTTCAAGTACCAGGGTTCTGGCGGCGGCATGAAGCTCGTCAAGAAGCTGGCCACCGGCGAGGGCGCCAACATGATGCGCACCACCGGCAACGGCGAAATCTTCTTCGCCAAGAACGGCTCGCAGATCTTCCTCATCCAGCTCGAAGGAGAAGCCCTCTCCCTCAACACCTCGAAGATGCTCGCTTTCGACTCGAGCATCGAGTGGGACATCAAGATGATCGGCGGCGGCCTCGGCGCGGGCCTCGTCGCGGGCGGCTTCACGAACCTGTTCCTCCAGGGACACGGCATGGTCGCGATCGCCTCGCACGGTGAGCCGCTCCTGCTCGACTGCTCGCAGCAGCCCACGTATGTGGATCCGCAGGCCGTCGTGTGCTGGTCGGCAAACCTCCAGCCGCAGATCAAGAACGATTTTAATGCCGGTGCACTCATTGGCCGCGGCTCGGGCGAAGCCTTCCAGCTGGCCTTCCACGGCCCCGGTTTTGTGGTTGTGCAGCCGGCCGAATACTAAAAACCCCATCCACTCTTGAGGGTCTAGAAAGGCGGCCCGGCACGCCCCGCGACGGGGGCGCCGAGCCGCCTTTCTACACCCTCGGTTTTCCTTCGTGGAGGGCCCGACGGCACCTGAGCGCTCGTCGGGCCGCACGCTGCTCACACTTTCTCGCCCAAGACGAGCTTTAACGCTAGGCTCGAGTATCGAAAAGCCCGAAGTGCACACGCACCGGGCATACCCGCCGAGCTCAAGGACCTCCGTGACCAGCACCTTCACCGACATCCCGTTCCGCATCGCCGTGATTGGCTCCGGCCCGGCCGGCGTGTACGCGGCGGAGACGTTCAACAAGACGCCGCACGTCAAGAAGGGCCGGCTCGCAATCGAGGTCGATATTTTCGATGCGCTACCCACACCGTTCGGCCTCATTCGCTACGGAGTCGCCCCCGACCATCCGCGCATCAAGGGCATCACGACAGCACTTCACCGCATCCTCGACCGTCGCGACATGCGCTTCTTCGGCAACGTCGCATTCGGCACGGATCTGACCCTCGAGGACCTGCGCGAACGCTACGACGCGATCATTTTCGCCACGGGAGCACTCAAGGACGCCCAACTCGACATCCCCGGGATCGACCTCGAGGGTAGCTTCGGCGCTGCCGACTTCGTCGCGTGGTACGACTCGAACCCCGATTACCCGCGCGAATGGCGACTCGATGCCGAATCCGTTGCCGTGATCGGTAACGGCAACGTCGCGCTCGATGTCTCGCGAATGCTCGCCAAAAGCGCCGACGAGCTCCTTGCGACCGAGATCGCCGACAACGTCTACGAAGGCCTCAAAGCCTCACAGATCACCGACGTGCATGTATTTGGCCGCCGCGGCCCCGCCCAGGTGAAGTTCTCCCCGCTCGAAACGCGCGAGCTCGCCCATCCGAAAGGCGTGCAGGTCATCCTCGACGAGCGCGATTTCGCGCAGATCAGCGACGAGGAATGGGAGCGCATCCGCGCCGATAAGCGCATCGATCAGGTCGTGAGCACGTTCGAGGGCTGGCTCGAAGCGCAGAAGGAGCTCGAGGCGAGCGGCGCTGAGCCCACGGACCGCGATGGCGGCGAGGTCAAGCGTCGGCTCCACCTCCATTTCTGGCACCGGCCCGTCGAAGTGGTCGGCGAGGACGGCCGCGTGACGGGCATGCGATTCGAGCGCACCCGGATCGCCGACGACGGCATGCTCGAGGGCACCGGCGAGATTGTCGAGTACGACGTCCAGCAGGTCTACCGCGCCGTCGGCTATTTCGGCTCGGAGTTGCCCGGGGTTCCCTATGACCCGGTGCGCGGCGTTATCCACAACGACGAGGGCCGTGTCACGACCGCCGAGGGCGCTGTTGTGCCCGCGTGCTACGCGAACGGCTGGATCAAGCGTGGGCCCGTTGGGCTGATCGGTGCCACGAAATCGGACGCAATCGAGACCGTCACCCACATGATCGAAGACATCGAGGAAGGCGTGCTCGAGCCGTGCCCGGATCGCGACCCCGACTCGATTGTTCGCCTGCTCGATGAGCGCGGCATCCGCTACGTCGATTGGGACGGGTGGCTGCGCCTTCACGACCACGAGATCCAGGCGGGTGCGAAGCGGAAGGATTCCGACGGTAACGCACGCCCATCGCTCAAGGAGATCGACCGCGAGCAGATGATCCGGATCGCGCGCGGCGAATAACCGGCGCGCCACACGCTGCTAGCGGCGGATGCTCGCGAGGTAGTCGGCGATACGGTCGATCGCGTTCTCGAGCACGTCCACGTCGGGCAGGGTCACGACGCGGAAGTGGTCGTGTGTGGGGATGTTGAATCCCGTGCCTTTTGTGATGAGGATTTTCTTTTGGCGAAGCAGGCCGAGTGCGAATTCTTCGTCGTCCTCGATCTTGTACATGTCGAGGTCGATCTTCGGGAACATGTAGAGCGCCCCCTTCGCCTTGTTGACGCTTACGCCGGGGATCCGTGCAAGAGCCTCGTAGGCGACATCGCGCTGCTCACGCAGCCGGCCACCTGGGGCCACGAGGTCATTGATCGTTTGATAGCCGCCGAGCGCCGTGGGGATCACGTGCTGCGCGGGAGCATTGGCGCATAGGCGCATGTTCGAGAGCATGTCGAGGCCTTCGATGAAGCCTTTGGCATGCTCTTTCGGCCCGTACAGCACCATCCAGCCGGCACGGAAACCCGCGACCCGGTAGGCCTTGGACAGGCCGTTGTAGGTGATCGTGAAGAGGTCGGGGGCGAGCGAGGCGATCGAGGTGTGGGTCGCGTCGTCGTAGAGGATCTTGTCGTAGATCTCGTCGGCGAGGATCATGAGCCCGTGCTTGCGGGCGATGTCGACTATGCCTGTGAGGTTCTCTTTCGTGTACACCGCACCGGTGGGGTTATTGGGGTTGATGACGACGATGGCTTTGGTGCGGGGCGTGACCTTGTCGGAGATGTCTGTAAGGTCGGGCAACCAGTCGTTGTCTTCATCGAGGCGGTAGTGCACGGGAGTCCCGCCTGCGAGGGTGACACACGCGGTCCACAGCGGGTAGTCGGGCATGGGGATGAGCACCTCGTCGCCGTCGTTGACGAGTGCTTGAGCGGTGAGCTGGATCAGCTCGCTCACTCCGTTGCCGAGGTAGATGTCGTCGAGGTGGAGCCCTGGCAGGCCGCGGGTCTGGTAGTGCTGGGCGACGGCGCGACGGGCCGCGACGATGCCTTTGGAATCGGTGTAGCCCTGGGAGACATGAGCCTGGCGGATGAAGTCGACGAGGATCTCGTCGGGCGTTTCGAAGCCGAACGGCGCGGGGTTGCCGATGTTGAGCTTGAGAATGCGGTGCCCCTCGTTCTCCATGCGCGCAGCCTCGTCGAGGACCGGCCCGCGGATGTCGTAGAGGACGTTCTGTAGCTTCGCCGCCTGCGTGAATTCCATGGGCTGAGTGTACTCCCTACCCTCCGCGGTCAATCTCCACACGCTCTGCGCTTCCTCGACCCCGACACCGGACCAGGATCCCCGAGGCTGCCCCTGCCCGTCATCTTCTCCGCCCTGACTGCGGAGGTAGACGCGGGTTTATTTTGGTGCGAAAATAAGTGGGTCACGGACGCCCCAAGCACAAAGGATCTCCTTCATGCCACTCGCCCGCACCGCCCACGCCACCGCTGCTTCGCGTTCTTTCCGCGCGTTCCGCTCCTGTGCCACTCGCGCTCTCGAAACCGAGCGCGCGCTCTATCTGAGTCGCGCGGGGGTGGGCATCGTCCTCGACCTGACCGAGGGCCGCATGCCCGCGGTCGCCTATTGGGGCTCCGACCTCGGCGACCTCACGCGCGACGAGCTCGACCTCATCCTTGATGCTGCAACGGTCGCCCCGAACCAGAACGCCCTCGACATTCCCCCACGCACGGGCCTCCTCCCCCAGGATGCCGACGGTTGGCTCGGCGAGCCCGGCCTCCTTGGCGGGCGCGACAACGGCTCCGGCTTCGCTCCGCGACTCGGCCTTGTGGCGCACACGCTACGGCAGAACGCGCCCGACGGTTCCGGAGAAAAAGACGTCCTCTCCCTCACGCTCGAGGATGCCGCCCTCGGTCTCGAAGTCGTGCTCACCCTCGAACTACTGAACTCTGGGCTCGTGCGCATGCGCGGCACGCTCACCAATCGCGGGGAGGGAAACTACCGGCTGCAGTCGTTCACGATGGCGCTCCCGGTGCCGTCGGAAGCGAACGAAATCCTTGATTTTGCTGGCCGCTGGACCCGCGAGCGCGAACCTCAGCGCTTGCCGGTGCGCGTGGGCCAGCACCTTCGCGAGAACCGCCGCGGGCGCACCGGGGCCGATTCGGCGTTCCTCATGCACGTGGGCGAGCGAGGCTTCACCTACTCGTCCGGCGAGGTATGGGCGCTGCACACGGGCTTTTCGGGCCAGCACCGCCACGTCGTGGAGCGTACGAGTGCGGGAGAGACAATCCTGGCGGGCGGCGAAGGGCTGTTCGCCGGCGAGGTCGTGCTCGCGCACGGCGAGAGCTACGAGTCGCCTGACGTCTACGCGAGCCACGGCGTGGGCCTCGACGAGGTCGCGCAGCGCTTCCACGCGTGGCTGCGCTCGCGCGAGAACCACGTGGACACGAACCGCCCCGTCACCTTGAACGTGTGGGAAGCCGTCTACTTCGATCATGACCTCGACCGCCTCAAGGATCTCGCGGATCGCGCCGCGAAGCTCGGTGTTGAGCGCTACGTGCTCGACGATGGCTGGTTTGGCGATCGCCGTGACGACTACGCGGGCCTCGGCGACTGGGTTGTCAGCACGGACGTGTGGCCGAACGGGCTCACGCCGCTCATCGAGCACGTCAAGGGCCACGGCATGCAGTTTGGCCTGTGGTTCGAGCCGGAAATGGTCAACGAGGACTCGGCAGTGGCGCGCGAGCATCCCGAGTGGATCATGGGCACGACGATGCAGCGGTTGCCCGAGCAGTCGCGTCACCAGCAGGTCCTCAACCTCGCGATTCCCGAGGCGTACGCGCATGTGCGCGATCAGATGGTCCAGGTCCTCGAGGCCAACGACATCGACTACATCAAGTGGGATCACAATCGCGACCTCATTGAGGCGGGCTTTCGCGAGACCGGCCAGCCCGCGACTCACGCGCAGACCCTCGCCACCTATCGTCTCCTCGATGAGCTGAAGGAGCGCTTCCCGGGCCTCGAGATCGAATCGTGCTCATCGGGTGGTGCACGCGTTGACCTCGGCGTTCTTGAGCGCACGGACCGCGTGTGGGTATCGGACTGCATCGATCCGCTCGAACGCCAAATGATGAACCGCTGGACGAACCAGCTGATCCCCCTGGAGCTCATGGGCTCGCACGTCGCCTCGGGCGCCTCCCACACGACTGGCCGCCTCCACTCGATCGGCTACCGCGCCGCGACCGCGCTTTTCGGGCATTTCGGCATCGAATGGGATCTGAGGCTTGCCACCGACGAGGAGATGGCGGAGCTTCGCGAGTGGGTGCAGCTCTATAAGGACGAGCGCGATCTTCTTTTCACGGGCGATCGGGTGCGCGTGGATCTCGGGGACGACTCGGTCGCGCTCCACGGCGTCGTCGCGCGCGATGCCTCCCGAGCACTCTTTGCCTTCACGGCTCTCTCACGAAGCGACGCCAACCAGACGGGCCGCCTCTACTTCCCGGGTCTCGACGACGATGCGCGCTACAGGCTCGAGGTTCTCGTGCCGGGAGCGAAGCCCTCGGGTTACGTCCCCTCGCCCGTCATGAGCAGCGCTTCGGGAATCCTCGCGCCCACGCCGGGCAATGCGCGCGAATACGAGCGGCTCAACGCCGAATTCAAAGCGCGTGGAGTCACGGAACAGGTGCTGAGCGGTAGAACGTGGGCGAGCGTCGGAATGACCACCCCGATCCTGAACCCTGAAAACACGGTGCTGCTGCGCCTCACGCGCGTGAACTGACGGCCGCCACACTCCACGTCTTCCCCTTCACGCGTCCGCCCCACCTGGCTGTATCCGGTGGGGCGGACGGAGGCGTTTTGGACTGTGGTACACCGGTGCGGGGCGGGTAGGCGTTCGGTACGGTTACCGCATGAGTGAAGAAGCAACAGCGACGTCCAATCCGCTCCTCGAGGCCTCAAGCCTCCCCTACAACCTTCCCGACTTCGCCGCGATCCGCGACGAACACTACCTGCCCGCGATCGAGCAGGGCATTCGCGAAGCGCGCGAGGCCTACGCTTCGATCGCGAACGACACCTCGGAGCCCACCTTCGAGAACGTCGTCGCGGTGCTCGATCAACCGAGCCGCACCCTGAACCGCGCCGCGACCGTGTTCTACAACATCGCGAGCGCCGACGGCACCGAACCGCTCCTTGAGATCGAGTCGAAGGTGTCTGAGCTCCTCACGGAGCTCGATAACGAGCTGCACCTCAACCCGCAGATCTTCGAACGCCTCAACGCCGTGTACGAGGCCCGCGAGGAGGCGGGGCTCGACGCCGAACAGGTGCGACTCACGGAGAAGTTCCATCAGCGTTTCACGCTCGCGGGCGCGGCCCTGAGCGAGGAGCAGCGCGAGGAGCTCGCGAAGCTCAACCTCGAAATTTCCAAGGCGCAAACGGAGTTCAGCCAGCAGGTCACGCGGGACATGAATGCCGCGGCTCTTCACCTCACGAGCGAGGAGGAACTGGCGGGGCTGAGCGAGGATTCAAAGGCCGCCGCGGCGCGCGCCGCGAAGGAAGCCGGCCGCGAAGGTTGGCTGCTCACCTTTATTCTCCCGACGAACCAGCCGGCGCTCAGTTCCCTCACGAACCGCGACGTGCGCAAGCGCCTCTACGAAGCAAGCGTCGAGCGCGGCGACCGCACGTGGCAGATGGCCGCAGAGATCGCGGCGCTGCGCGCCCGCAAGGCGGCGATGCTCGGCTTCGAGGATTTCGCCTCGCTCGCCGTTGCCGACCGCACGGCCCGGACCGCCGCGGCCGTCGATGAACTGTTCGCGAAGACGAGCGCACCCGCGATGGCGAACGCCAACCGCGAGGCCGAAAAGATCGCGGTCCGCGCAAAACAGGATGGCATCGACACTCTCGAGCCGTGGGACTGGGCCTTCTACAGCGACAAGGTCAAGGCCGAAGAGTTCAGCGTGGATACCGCGGCACTTCGCCCCTACTTCGCGCTTGATCGCGTTGTTGAGGACGGCGTGTTCTACGCCGCCGAAAGACTCTATGGCATTACCTTTAAGCGCCGCGAAGACCTCGTGGGTTATCATCCCGAGGTCAAGGTCTGGGAGGTCTTCGACGCGAGCGGCGAGGGGCTCGGCCTGTTCCTCGGCGACTACTTCACGCGCGAGACGAAGCGCGGTGGCGCGTGGATGAACAACATTGTCGATCAGTCGCTCGCGGAGGGCACGAAGCCCGTCGTCGTCAACAACCTCAACATCAGCGCACCCGCCGATGGCGATGTGGCGCTCGTGTCCCTCGACGAAGTGAGCACGCTCTTCCACGAGTTCGGCCACGCCCTCCACGGCCTCTTCTCGAACGTCGCGTATGAGACCCTCTCGGGCCTCAGCGTCGAGCGCGACATCGTCGAGTACCCGAGCCAGGTCAACGAGATGTGGATGTTCCACCCGGAGATCCTGCCGAACTACGCCAAGCACGTCGAAACCGGAGAGGTCGTGCCGCAGGAGCTCATCGATGCCGTGACCGCCTCACAGCAGTGGGGCGAGGGCTTCGGCACGGTCGAGTATCTGCGCGCCGCCGCACTCGACTGGGCGTGGCACCGCCTCCCCGCCTCCCTCGAGGCCGAGCCGATCGAGGATCCGGTCGTGTTCGAGCAGGCCTCGCTCGAGGACGCGGGTCTCATGCATCCGCTCGTCGAGTCGCGCTACCGCACGAGCTATCTCAACCACACGTTCTCGGGCGGCTACGCGGCCGGCTACTACTCATACCTGTGGGCTGAGGTGTTCGACGCGGACACGGTCGCCTGGTACGAAGAGAACGGCGGGCTCACGCGCGAAAACGGCGACAAGTTCCGCGCCTACGTGCTCTCGATCGGCGCAACGCGCCCAATCCCCGAAGCCTTCAAGGATATGACGGGTCGCGAGGCCCAGTACGAGCCGCTGCTCAAGCGGCGCGGTCTGATCTAGTCGCTAGTTCACGTCAGGGGCGGCGCCTTCGGGTGTCGCCCCTTTCGTTGCAGCACGGCGTCCACGCCATCGACGCACGAACCGCACGAGCACGACGATCGCGACCACCGCCGCGATCAGGATGAACACCGCGGCGATGCCCGCAAGGATCGGCAGCAGCACCGCGAAAATCGCGAGGATCACGGCAGCAATATCCTCGATCACGCTTACGACCACGTTCGAGACAGGCTCGGGAGAGACGTTGACCGCCGCGCGAGTCGCAGCTTTCGCGCCGTGCGTGCCAAGTGCCGCAAACGTGCCCACAGCCGCGTAGACCACCGCGGTCGTCGTATCCGTCTCCCCACCAAGCAGGAAGCCGATCGCGCCGCCGGCCACGGGCCGCACGACGGTGTTGATGCCATCCCACACCGAATCGAGAAACTGCACCTTATCCGCGAAAAAATCCACGATCACGAGAATCGCGGCGATCACCAGAACGTCGGTGCGCTGCATCACCTGGGGAATCTCCTGCACCTCGAGAAAGCGCCCCGCGAGGCCGAGCACGAGCAGCATGAGGTACGGGCGCACTCCGCTCACCACGCCGGAGCTAAGGGTCATCATGAAGGCTTCCACGGCGTCTCCTTCGGGTGGGGCCAAGGGGGTGGGGTCCGACGGTGGCCGGCAACCGTCGGAACTACCGTACCCAAAGGCGGTGTGAACCGTCGCGGGTAGGGTTGACGCATGGCACAGTTTAGGCGTCCAGCATCTCTGTCCCCCCAGCGTCAAGAGGCGATCGAAGGAGGTGTCGATCCTGCCCTCAAGAATCAGGCGGCGCACGAGAGCGCCGCGGCGCTCCTGCGGGAGACGCGCGAAAATGCCCGACCCGAGGTTGTCGAGCGCGTGCTGAAACTTGTTGAGCGGGAGGGTCTCGAGGATCTCGCTGCGCTGTGGTCCGGGGCGGAACCGGCCTCGCTTCCGGGCGCCCTGTGGCGACTGTACGTCCTGCACACGTGGGTTCAGCGCGATACCGACGAGGTTCGGCGCCTGTTCGAGCTTGGCCAATCCACGGCGCCGGGCCTCACCTACCTCGTAGGGTTTAGCGATCCGCCCACGATCGATTCGATGCGCGTGACGCTCGATGCGATTCTCTCGGGCGCATTCACGGGCGATCTTTCGGTGGCGCTCTCGCGCGCGGCGGCCGTCGCGATGCTCGCCGCTTACGGATCGGCCCACGCCGCCGACTCCCCCGCCTCTCGCACCGAACTCGCGCGTTCATTCGGGACCCCCGCGACGCCCGAGGAGCTCACCAAGCGCGCCGATCGTCTCCTCAAAACCGGCGAGGCACTCAACGAGGCAGCCCGATCAGCAGCGGCCGGCACGCTCGCGTAGCAGCCAATTCGTGGGGTTGAAGCACATACCCCCTTCACTGTTAGGCTTGTGTGCGCGCCGGGCCGCGGTGGCCCCGGGCTCCAACATTTGCCGCTACGAGCGGCCTTCGCGCCGACAGGCGCCCCCGGTCCGGCGCTTCACCCCTCTTCGTGAGGTGTTCGACCCTCTCCACGCCCAATTTCGTTACGTTCGAGCGGTACCCTGAGGCCATGCCGCTGTTTTCCCCTCCTCGCGAAAAGTCCGTGTATCACATCTTCACGGACCTCGCGCAATGCGTACAGGTCAGCGCAGAGACTCTAGCGGAGAGTCTCGCCCTCGAAGGAGAGGGTCGGTCCTCGGCATTCGACCGCCTCCAAACGCACATGATCGATGCGGCCGAGCTGAACCACAGGATCGCGAACAGGCTCGCCACAAGTCTCATCACGCCTTTCCAGGCCGATGCCCTTCACGGCGTCGCCGCCGCCATGAAACTGTGCGTCAACGAAATGGAACGCACGGCTGATCTCACCTTGAGGCTCAAGATTGACAAGCTTCCGAAGCGGCTTCTCGAGATTCTCTCGATCATTGAACGCGCATCAGAACTCGTCGTGCAATGCGCGTGGAAGCTCGAGAACCCGAAGCAGCTTTCCGGCTTCGACGAGGATATGCGGCGACTCACGACCCACGCTTCCGAGCATTCCCGCACCGCAATCGCCGAGTTATGGGACGACTGTTCCACCCCTTCGAGCTTTCCCACAGCCGCGCGCTCGCGCGAAGTGATCGGCGCGCTCGAGCGCGTACTACTCGCGTTCCAGGACCTTTCGCGCTGCGTCGATTTGCTGCGCGTCAAGGACGTCTGATGCTCGCCTGGAGCATCGTTGCACTCTCGGGCCTGTGGGCGTCCGTCAATGGAGCCCAGGACGCCTCGAACGCGGTCACAACCACGATTGTGACGCGCGTGCTCCCAGAGAGACTTGCCCTCGCCTACGCGGCGATCATGAACGGCGCCGGCGCGATGTTTGGCCTCGTGAGCGTTGCGTTTCTGCATCTCTCACTCGTGAGAGTCGTGGGTGTTCCCGAAGCCCTGTTTGATGAGCCTCGTACTCTTGGACTCGCGCTCGCGTGTGGTCTTTCGACCGCAATCGTATGCCTCCTGATCGGGTGGTGGCGCGGTATCCCCCTTTCGGGTTGGGTGACGACCCTCGCGTCACTCGTGGGCGCCTTCGCGGGAGCGCTTGCCGACGTGCGCCAGCTCGGCGGTATCGCCTTGCTCTTCATCCCCGTATTCATCGGGCCGCTTCTCGGCTTCGCGTTGAGCTTCCTTCTCACGCGCGCCGTGAGTGGGCTGCAATCCAAGCGCCGTCTCACGGCAGAAACGGTGCGTTGGACGCAAACCCTTACCGCGGGGCTCGTCGCTTTCGGCCACGGACTCAGCAACATTCGACTCCCGCTCGGAATCGTCGTTGTCGCGTTCGCAGGACTTGGCGAGCAAGGAACGCTCGGTTCGCACCCGCCGGGTCCTGAGTCCGACGGCTCCCTCGGTCACCTCCTTTCTTCTCACGCGGGCATGTCCGCGCTTCCGCTGTGGATCGCGGTGTTGCTTTCAAGTGCGATGGCGCTCGGCACGTTTATGGGTGGGCGCGAGATCGTTCGCACTCTTGGCCGACGCCTGACTGACCTCACGGTGAGTCAGGGTCTCGCAGCGGAAACGTCGACCGCCGCGCTGCTCTACACCGTGAGCGTGTGGCTCGGATTCCCGATGTCGTCGTCGTTCACGATCGTAGGATCGATCGTTGGATCCTCGCTCGCGACCTCGAAGAAGTCTGTCGCATGGCAGGTCTTCGGGCGCATCGCCCTGTGGTGGATACTGACGCCCCTCGCTTGTGCGGGGCTCGCGTGGGGCACGGTTGTGCTCGCCCTCCCCTAAACGCTTGCCTGCGTTTCCACATTGCTGCAAGGGCAACCTTGTAGGCTATGCGTGCAGAGCGTCACGCCCGTGATCGCGGTCCCTACTTCATACGGAGGCACACGTGTCCGATCCCTTCAACGGCAATGATCGCCCGCGCCCCACATACGGGCAGAGCGCAAACGAAGCATCCGGCCAGTACTCCCCCTATGGCCAACCGAGCGCCCCCGAGGCGCAGGGGTCGAACCAGTACCAGAGCTCACCGCAGTACTCGCAGAACGGTCAGCAGTATCAGCAGCAGAGCCAGCAGTACTCGCAGCCTCAATACACGCCCCAGGCGCCGCAGGGGGCCTTTGGCGGCTATGGCACCCCTCAGAACTATGGAGGCGCAGCACTCAAGCCGAAGCAGAAGCCTATCGGAATTGTGCTCACGCTCATCGGCGTTGCGTTCCTTGTTATTTCGCTCATCCTTGGCGGGATTGCGATATGGCGCACGGGTGCTGGTCTCATGGATGAGATAGGCGACCTCAGCTCGCTCGAAAAGACCAACAGCAAGTTCGAGGGTGGCAAAGCCACGTATGACTTTGAGGTCGACGGCTTCGAGGTTCTGGCCCTCTACATCCCGGAAGCCGATAAAGACAACGCCACCTGTAAGGCCGTCCTCGAAGACGGCACTGAACTCGAAGCTCAGACAGATGCGTCGGATAGCGACTCCCTCGACATCAACGGCCAAAAGTACGTGCCGTACAAGGACTCGTTCCTCGCTAACAATGTCAGTGGCAAGGGCACGCTCACGTGCGAGAACGTCAGCGCTGCCGTCTCCGTCATCGGCCCGATCAACCCGATCAACATGGTTGGTGGCGGCATCGGCTGGGGCATCGGCGCACTTGTTACTGGTCTCATCGGCGGCCTTCTCTTCTTTGTTGGTGTCGTCGTCATGATTGTTCGCGCGATCGGCCGCAGCAGGAACTAAAAGCGCCCGTGAGGGCACAAAGGCACTAAGGAGTTTTCCATGGTTCACGAACGGGCGGGGAAGCTTCCGCTTCCTTCCGACCTGATCGATCCGTCGAAGGTTGTCGACGCCTACTATTCGCTGCATCCCGATGCCGAAAATCCGGATCAGGCGGTGAGCTTCGGAACCTCCGGGCACCGCGGGAGCTCTCTCGATACTGCGTTCAATGAGGACCACATCGCAGCCACGACGCAGGCGATCGTGGAGTACCGTGCGGGACAGGGCATTCGCGGCCCGCTCTTCATGGGGCGCGATACCCACGTATTGAGCAAGCCCGCGTTCGACACCGCCCTCGAGGTGCTCGTGGGCAACGACGTCACCGTGCTCATTGACTCGAGCGATGGGTACACGCCTACGCCGGCTGTTTCACACGCGATTCTCGTGCACAATCGCGGCAAGAGCGCGAGCGATGAGTCGCGCGCCGATGGCATCGTCGTAACGCCGAGCCACAACCCCCCACGCGACGGCGGCTTCAAGTACAACCCGCCGCATGGCGGCCCCGCGGGCACCGACGCGACGTCCTGGATCGCTAATCGTGCGAACGAGATCCTCGCGGGCGGGCTTCGCGAGGTACGCCGCGTCAGTGCGGCGAAGGCGGTTGAGGGCGCCGGGCGCTACGACTTCACGACGACTTACGTCGAGGACCTTCCTTCCGTTGTGAACCTCGAGGCTATCGCGAAAGCAGGGGTGCGAATCGGCGCCGATCCTCTCGGTGGCGCGGCCGTTGAATACTGGGCCCGCATCGCCGAGCGTCACGGGCTCGACCTCACGGTTGTCAACCCCGAGGTCGATCCGACGTTCTCGTTCATGACCCTTGATGCCGACGGCATCATCCGCATGGACTGTTCGAGCCCGTGGGCAATGGCCTCGGTTCTCGAGCAGCGCGAAAAGTTTGATATCGCAACGGGTAACGATACGGATTCTGATCGCCACGGCATCGTCACGCCACAGGGCGGTCTCATGAACCCCAACCACTACCTCGCGGTTGCCATCACCTACCTGTTCAATAACCGCCCCGAATGGCCGAGCAACGCCAAGATCGGCAAGACCCTCGTCTCGAGTTCCCTCATTGACCGCGTCGGCGCAAAGATCCGCCGCGAGGTGCTCGAGGTTCCCGTGGGCTTCAAGTGGTTCGTGCCCGGCCTGCTCGACTCGTCAGTGGGCTTCGGCGGAGAGGAAAGCGCGGGGGCATCGTTCCTGCGCATGAACGGCGATGTGTGGACGACCGACAAGGACGGCATCATCCTCGCCCTGCTCGCCTCGGAAATCACGGCCGTCACGGGCAAAAACCCGCACGAGCATCTTTGCGACCTCGTTGAGGAATTCGGGGCGAGCGCCTACGCGCGAATCTCCGCACCGGCCGATCGCGAGGCGAAGGCGAAACTCAAGAACCTCTCTCCCGAGGCTGTCAGTGCCACGAGCGTCGCAGGCGAAGAGATCACGGCGATCATGACGAGTGCCCCTTCGGGTGATCCGATCGGTGGTCTCAAGGTCACGACTGAGAACGCATGGTTCGCGGCGCGCCCCTCGGGCACCGAGGACATCTACAAGATCTACGCCGAATCTTTCAAGGGCGAAGATCACCTCAAGAACGTCCAGGCCGCAGCCAAGGACGTTGTCGATGCCGCTTTGAACGAATAAGCCCTTCTCAGCGCCTCTTTTTCAGAGAATCGGGAGTGTCCGGGTGAACGGGCACTCCCGATTTCGCGACGAAGCGATGACGATTTATGCACCAATCGGTCCAGTTTTTATTACAAAACGATAACAGGGGTGACATACACACTTACTGGCGCGTACCCTAGTCACCGTTGCGCGATTCTCGCGCCGCCATTTTCGCGCTCTACATCGCTCTTTCCCGGGGAGACTGCATGTCCATTTCACGAACCGGCGCGCGCCGCACAGCGCACCACGCGCCGGCACGCAGTTTCCAGTCCCGACATCGCCGCCGTGCCGCGCGCGTGGGCGCGATCGCGTTGGCACTTTCACTGTCGGGAATCCCGGCAGCGCCTCTAGCCTTCGCGGCGGGCGATTCTACGCAACCGTCGGCACCTTCTGCCTCTGACAGCCCCACGAGCGGCGCTGAGCCGGCTGAGCCCGATGCCCCCAAGTGCGTTGTGCCGGGTGAGGAATACTTCTTCTTCGCGGGCTTCCGCTGGGTGAAGTGGTGGATTGAGCACCCGGGTGAGGATCCGTGCTTTCTCTGGCCCCCCGCGCCCGAGCCCGAACCAGAACCGTCACCGGATCCCACGGAAGAACCCGCCCCGGAGCCAGCACCCACTGCGGACCCCACGGAGCAGCCAGCCCCGGAGCCGGAACCCACCCCGGAGCCAAAACCGACCGTAGACCCCACGGACGCACCGCTGCCCGAGCCCGAACCAGAACCGTCACCGGATCCCACGGAACAACCCACCCCTGAACCGGCACCCACCGCAGACCCCACGGACACACCAACGCCAGAACCCACGCCCAAACCAGAACCATCACCGGACCCCACGGAACAACCCACCCCGGAGCCAGCACCCACCCCGGAACCGTCGGCGGAGCCCGCCCCACAGCCGAACCTGGAGCCCGCTCCTGCACCGTCGGAAGCGCCGGCACCCGCGCCTGCATCGGAGCCCTCCCCTCAGCCGAGCCCTAAGCCTGAGCCTGAGTCTGAGCAACTTCCTACGGACGCCCCGGCCGTCGCCTCCTCACCGCACGAGCGCCCCGAGTCTCTTGCACCGGATCTCGCGCCCGAGCACACCACTGAATCCGAAATCAATGCCGGGTCCGCACCGGCGGCCGAACCCCCACTCGACTCCCCCGCGCCGCTGCTCGTGCCCGAACAAGAGACTTCGGGACTCGCTCTCGCGCCGGCTCCGACGAGCCAACACACCGAGATCCCCGACCTCACCGTTCCCACGACCGAGGAATCGCAAACCGCCCCACCTGGCGTTCGCCTCAACCCCACGCAGGCCCCCACCGACGGTTCAACTCCGCCAGCAGATGACGTTCTCGGTGCCGACGAAGAGAAGGTCGACACGATTCTTTCCGTGTGGACCAACCCCGATGGCAGCGCCCTCGGCACACTCAAAACCATCCTCGCGAGTACGGTCGCGGTAGGCGTTGGTGTTGCCGGCGGTCTTGGTGCCCTCACGCTCAGGGCGCGCGCAAAGTGACCGTAGGGGCCCGCGAGTCAGCCTTGTTCAGGCAAGGGCAGCGCGATCCGGCCTAGGCGATCTCGCCGCGCTCACGAAGGCGCGACTTGATGAATAGCAGGATCGACGGGACCGCTCGCTCCATCTTGAGCACGGTGCGGTCGAAAAACTTCTGGCTCTCGTAGAACGGATCGGGAACCTCGAGATCCTCGGGTTCAGCAACTGCCGGTTTCGCCGGATCGAATTCGCCCCACATGTGAAGCGTGGGCGGCTCGACGCCTTCGGGAATCGCCTCGAGTTTGCGCGTCATTTCCGCGAGGTGTTTCGTGCTCATCGTGAGCACGAGGTCCCATTCGCCGAGCTGGTGGACGGGAACGGTGCGGGCTGCATGCGCATCCGGGCTATAGCCAGCGCGCTCGAGGGCAACGACGATGCGATCGTCCATGGGGAACCCTTCGGATTCGTACGTGGTTCCCGCGCTTTCAACCTCGACAAGACCCGCGAGCCCGGCCTGCTCGAGGCCAGTCTTGAGCATGACGGCGGCCGCGGGCGAACGGCAGATGTTCGCCGTGCACACTGTCAACACTCGGTACTTGCTCACGCCCCTATCTTGCCGCATTTTTGGCGCGAGCGTTAAGGGTCGTACCCGGCGCGTCTACTAGGATGGGGAGGCTCCCACCGGGGGCCTTTGCCGCGATCTGAAGTGCATGGAGGTGCGCGTTGGGTTCATACGCGTTCTCGCGACTGGATCGTCCCCACTGGTCGGCGCGCCTCGAAGATAAAAAGAACACCGCAATCGCCCGTGTGTTGCGCGCCCTCGGCTACGAAGCGCGCATCCAGCCGTATACCGCGTACGGCTCCCCCACAAAAGTACGCGTGCTCGGGCGCGTTCTCTTCGCGGGCGCCGGTACGCGCCCGGATCATTTCGATCCTCCGGTCTACGACATGCGCTCGCTTGCGCGGCGCGGCTTTCGGAATTTCACGTCGCAGATCGACCCGCACGTTCGAGTTACGGTCACCGTGAGCACCGCCAAGGGCCCACAGGTCTTTGAGACGTACGCTGACCGCTCCGGCATTATCGACGAGATCATTGGCGTAGAGCTCGCCCCCGGCATCCACGAGCTCTCCCTCAGCACCGATGGTACAAACACCGTCACGGCGAACGTCCACGTTTTCGATGATGAGGCGCAAGAAATCGCGGTTGTCAGCGACATCGACGACACGGTCCTCATCACGCTCCTGCCCCGCCCCCTCATCGCCGGGTGGAACGCCTTCGTGATCTCCCAGGCCTCCCGCCGCATCGTTCCCGGAATGGCCGTTTTCTACCAGCAGCTTCGCCGCCACTACGGTGAGAACACCCCGTTCATATACCTCTCGACGGGAGCGTGGAACGTCGCGCCCGTGCTCGAACGCTTCCTCTTCAAGAACGGGTACCCTGCCGGCCCGCTTCTCCTCACCGACTGGGGCCCCACCAACACGGGCTTCTTCCGCTCGGGCACACGCCACAAGCTCACGACTCTCGCCGCCCTGCGCGAGATGTTCCCGAACACGCGCTGGCTCCTCGTGGGCGACGACGGTCAGCACGACCCCTCGATCTACGGAAGCGTGGTCGATGAACATCCGGAATCGGTCGCCGCGGTAGCTATCCGCGAACTCACCGACAACGAGCAGGACCTCGCTCACGGCGCCGAACGCCCCCTCGCGTCGATCGGTGCCCTCGGGCGCGCCCTCGTGGATGCCGTACCGAAGGTGTGGCGCAGCACGATTGGCCTAAAGGGTTCCGACGATCGCCCGGCATCCGTCGGGCCTTCCTCAAACGGTACTGCCAGCGCCAGCTCCACGCACGCGCCCGGGACTGCTCTCGAGAGCGTGCACGAGCGCCAAGGGGTGCCGTGGGTCAGCGCACCCGATGGTTTTGGCCTTATTCGGGCGGCACGCGCGATCGGGATCCTCGGCCACCACTAAAATCAGGGTGGAGAGAGGGGCAGGCATGGGCGAGAGAACCTTTACCGTCCGCTACAACGATGGCGGTCTCGCCGACGCCGCGAGTCCGCGCGAGGCGCGCACCCGCCGCTACTGGCAGGCCCTCCTCGCGTTTTGTGCGCGGCACGTGACCGCGCTCGTTACGCTCCTCATCGCGGGAGTTCTCGCGGACATCGCCTTGAAGAAGGCGTTCGGAATCCACATCTTTTTCATTTCACTCGTCTCCTCGGGAACGGTTTTTGCACTCCTCGGGTACGTGTTCTACCGAGACGGTCGCAACCTCTACGATCGAGTGTTTCTTTCGCGTCGCGAGAACCCGCCCAGTCCACCCTTGGCGCCAACGGGCGCGGAGGCCTACGAGTGGGGTCGTGCGATCGACGGTGTCGGACTGTGGATTGACCCCGAATATCTCGGCCTCGTCGCAGACCCGGGACGCTACGAGACCTACCCGTGGAGCGATGTGCGTCTCGACAAGGCCACGTTTCGCGGGATTGGCAGGAGCGATTTGATCGTTCACTTGCCTCACCGCCACTTGCGCTACAGCGGCGACAAGCTTGGAGTGACCGCGGCAGACATCATCGCGCGCGCCTCGAGCCTCGCGCGCTAGAGCACAAGTGCCGAGGCTCCCTCTCGCGTAGTCACAGGGGTGTCGCGCCGCCCCTACAGCACGCTCGCGAGGAATGCCTTGAGCCGCTCCGAGCGCGGGTTATCGAGGATCTCGCTCGGCGACCCAGCCTCGACCGCCTTACCGCCGTCCATGAATACGACGTGGTCGGCAACCTCGCGCGCGAAGGCGATCTCGTGCGTCACGACGACCATGGTCTGGCCCTCGGCCGCAAGATCCTTGAGGACCTGGAGCACTTCGGCAACGAGTTCGGGGTCAAGTGCCGATGTCGGCTCGTCGAACAGCATGATCTCGGGCTCCATCGCGAGGGCCCGCGCGATTGCGACGCGCTGCTGCTGCCCGCCTGAGAGCTCGCTCGGATAGTGGTCGGCGCGGTCGCCGAGCCCCACGCGCTTCAGAAGCTCGAGTGCCTGTGCCCGGGCCTCGGCTTTCGACATGCCCCGCACGTGGATTGGGGCTTCGCTCACGTTCTCGAGGGCCGTCATGTGAGGGAACAGGTTGAAGCGCTGGAACACCATCGAGATGCGGGAGCGCTGCGCGGCGATGTCCTTTTCGGAAAGTTTTTGCCAGCGACCGTCGGCAAGCGGTTCCGGACCGTACCCTTGCAGCTCTCCGTCGATCAGGACTTTCCCGCCCGTGGGTTCCTCGAGTTGGTTGATGCAGCGAAGGAGCGTGGATTTACCCGAGCCCGAGGGGCCGATGAGCACGCACACGTCCCCGTCGCCTACCTCGAGGTCAACCCCCCGTAGGACGTGCAGGTCCCCGAATGCCTTATGGATGTTCTCGAGCCGAACCTTCGGCGCTACCGCCATAGTCATGTCCCCTTCCTCGCCACTGTTTTCTGTTCTTGCCACATGTGCCTCTGCGCTCACAGCTCAACCTCCGGCAGCGGGTCCTTCGGGGTTGTGCCGGCCGCGTTCACGGATGCCTGGCGCGAGGCTCGTTTGCCGGGGCGCACCGCGGCGCGATCGTCGAAGCCGCGCCCGAAGTAGCGCTCGATGTAGTACTGGCCCACCATGAGCACACTCGTCACGGCGAGGTACCACAGCGCTGCGACGATGAGCATCGGCACGGGCTTGAACAGAAGGTTCGCGATCGAGTTCGATGCGTAGGTGAGGTCGAGCGTGAACGGCACCGCGAGGACGAGCGAGGTCGTCTTGAGCATGCCGATCGTTTCGTTGCCAAGCGGCGGGATAATCACGCGCATGGCCTGCGGAAGCACGATCCTGCGCAGGATGAGCGAGTTCTTCATGCCGAGGGATTTCGCGGCCTCGCTTTGGCCACGCTCGACGCTCGTGAGGCCCGCGCGCATGATTTCCGCGAGGTAGGCGCCTTCGTTGAGGCCGAGTGCGACCGTGGCTGCCCAGAACGCGGTGAAGAAATCTCGCGTCGAGAAGCTGAAGAGTTCGGGCCCGAACGGCACACCGATCACGACCTTCGGGATGATCACCGTGATGAGGCCCCAGAAGACGAGCTGCGTGTAGACGGGCACGCCGCGGAACACAAAGATGTACGCCCATGAGACGCCGCGCAGGACGGGGTTGGAGCTCAAGCGCATGATCGCGGCGGTGAGGGCGATGATGGTGCCGATGATCATCGACACGAGCGTGAGCAGCAGGGTCCAACCAACGCCGCGAACGACCTTCACGTCGAAGAGGTAGGTGCCAACGACGTCCCATTCAAAGACCTCATTGCCTGCGGCGAAGACAATGAGCCACACGCTGAGGAGCGCGGTGATGACCGCGGCGATCCACGTTCCTGGCCTCGGGGCCCGCTTCGCGCGGATCCGGTTCGGGATCGGGGTATCGATACTCGTGTTCATGCCTTTTTGACCTCTGCTTTCTCGATCAGCCCTGCGTCGTTGCCCCACGCGCTCATGATGGTGCGCAGGGCTCCCGTGTCGATGAGGTGTTGCACAGCAGCGCGCAACGCTTCGGCGAGTTGATCCTCGCCCTTTTTGACGACGATCCCATTGAGTGCCGATTCCTCGACGTCGCCTACCTGTTCGAGGCTTCCGCGCGAACGCGCAATCGCGTAGCTCGTGACGGGTGAGTCGGCAATGAGCACATCGGCCTTACCGCCCGCGACGTTCGTGACGGCGTCTGAGTTATTGGCGTAGGCGAGGACGTCGACGGGGCGTTGGCCTTCGGCGCGGCACTGCTCATCGGCGGCGAGGGCGATTTCCTCCTGGTAGGAGCCAACCTGCACCGCGGGGCGTTTGCCGCACAGGTTGTGCGGGTCGATGGAGTAGGGGTTGCCTTTCTTGACCGCGTAGGAGATGCCGGCTTCGAAGTAGCTCACCATCGTCACGGTTTGGAGTCGTTCCTCGTTGATCGTGAAGCCGGAGATTCCCATGTCGTATTTGCTTCCCACCGCGGGGATGATCTGGGAGAACACCGCCGATTCGGTGCGGGTTTTGAGACCGAACACGATGCCGAGTGCAGTGAGCAGGTCGATGTCGTAGCCGACCGCCTTGCCGTTGCTAAGGAATTCGCCGGGCGCGTAGCTCAGTTCGGCACCGTTGACGAGTTCGCCTCGCGTGCGGATCTCTTCGGGAAGGAGTGCGGCGATGTCCTCCTGATACTCGATCCCGCTGAAGTCCACTTCGGGAATGAGGCTCGCTTCAGCCGCCAGCTCTTCGGAAGCGCGCGTGCACGCGCCGAGGCTCGGGACTAGGGCGCTTGCCACGAGGGCGGCGGGGAGGGCTCGCAGGAATGTGCGCCTGGAGGTTCCGACGGTTGCCGCACTGGCGTCGGACCCACATTCACCGGTTTGAATCATTTTGCAATCGTATGCATGGCTATGCGATTGACGCAAGGCGTCCACTGTGTGACATACAGCGGGGTCGAAAGCCTCGGTGACGGGCATTACACTGGAATCACAAGCATCTCTCGGCAAGGAGGCCACCATGAACGAGAGCACCCCCACCAGCCGCGCAACCATGAATGAAGAGAGCTACGCGCATTTCCGCCGGCTCGGCACTTCGGGGCTTCTGCTCCCGCCGATCTCCCTGGGGTTCTGGCACAACTTTGGACGCGAACGCTTCGAAGGCGGCTTTGAACACGACGTTCGTGAACGTCCCAAAGCAGACTTCTCGCGCCAGCGCGAGATCGTGCACTACGCGTTCGATCACGGCATCACCCACTTCGACCTCGCCAACAACTACGGCCCGCCCGCGGGCAGCGCCGAAGAAACCTTCGGTGAGATTCTCCGCAAAGACCTCGCAGCCCACCGCGATGAAATCCTCGTGACCACCAAGGCGGGCTTTCGCATGTGGCCCGGGCCGTACGGCGATGGCGGCAGCAGGAAGTACCTGCTCGCCTCACTCGATCAGTCACTCACGCGCCTCGGCCTCGACTACGTCGACATCTTCTACCACCATCGCCAAGACGACTCGACCCCGCTTGAGGAGTCGATGGGGGCACTCGCGCACGCCGTCAAGAGCGGCAAGGCGCTCTACGCAGGCATCTCAAACTATTCTCCCGAAAAAACCCGCGAGGCTGCAACGATGCTGCGCACGATGGGTGTTCCGCTCCTTGTCAACCAGGCGAGCTACTCGATGCTCACCCGCACCTCCGAGGAGAGCCCGAGCGGTCATGCGGAAGATTCGCTCCTTGGCGTATGCGAGCGGCTCGGCATCGGGGTCGTCGCGTTCTCTCCGCTCTCGCAAGGGCTGCTCACGAACCGCTACCTCACGGGCATTCCCGAGAAATCACGCGCCGCGCAGAACGTGTTCCTCGGGGAAGACGTCGCGAAGGACCCCCGCTACCTCGAGAAGGTTCGCGCGCTCAGCCGCGTCGCCGACGACCGCGGGCAGAGCCTCGCACAAATGGCCCTCGCATGGGTTCTGCGCAAGCGCGTCGTGACATCCGCGATCGTCGGAGCGTCGAGCGTGCAGCAGCTGCGCGCGAACATCGCCGCTGCACGAACCATCGTGCGCGCGGGCGAGAGCGTTCCGGCAACACACTTCAGCGACGAGGAGATCTCGAGGATCGATGCGATCCTCGCCGATCCCGTTCCGGAGGACTGAGCATCTAACCGTCCTGGGCGGAAGCCTGCAGCTCCTGCCCGGGACTGCTCTCACTCTCGCTGCTCGCACCCTCGAACTGCGAGCGATACAGGCGCGCGTAGGCGCCGCCCGCCGCGAGAAGTTCCTCGTGATTGCCCTGCTCGACGATATCGCCGTGCTCCATCACGAGAATCAGATCAGCATCGCGAATAGTCGAGAGGCGGTGCGCGATCACGAACGACGTGCGGCCCTCGCGCAGAGTATTCATCGCGTTCTGCACGAGCACCTCGGTGCGCGTATCCACGCTCGAGGTCGCCTCGTCGAGAATAAGAAGCTCGGGCCGCGCGAGGAAGGCACGCGCGATCGTGAGAAGCTGCTTTTCACCGGCAGACACACTCGAACCTTCGTCGTCGATGATCGTGTCGTAGCCCTCCGGAAGCTGCTGCACGAAGTCATGCACGTGAGTAGCCTTGGCGGCCTCAAGCACCTCCTCGTCGCTCGCATCGAGGCGACCGTAGCGGATGTTCTCGCGGATCGTGCCTTTGAAAAGCCACGTATCCTGCAGCACCATCCCGGTGCGGCTGCGCAACTCATCGCGCGTCATCTTGCGCGTATCCACGCCGTCAATCGTGATCGTGCCACCATCGATCTCGTAGAAGCGCATGATGAGGTTGACGAGAGTCGTTTTGCCCGCCCCCGTGGGGCCCACGATCGCAACAGTCATCCCGGGGCTCGCCACGAGTGACAAATCAGAAATGAGAGGCTTCTCGGGCGAATAGGAAAAGCGCACGTGCTCGAACCGCACCTCGCCACGACCAGGTGATGCGGCCTCGGGTTTGGGCCGGCGAGCGTCGGACCCCTCCCCCGGGCTCTCCGGGACCTGCTCCTCGGCATCCAAAAACTCGAAGATACGCTCGGCCGATGCAACGCCCGACTGAAGCTGTGTGGCCATCGACGCAAGCTGCGACACGGGCTGCGTGAACTGGCGCGAATACTGGATGAAGGCCTGCACATCTCCGAGCGTGAGCTGCCCCGAGACGACCTTGAGGCCGCCCACGAGCGCCACTGCCGCGTAGGACAGGTTCCCCGCAAACATCATGAACGGCATGATGAGCGAGCTGACCACCTGCGCACCAAAACTCGCGCGATACATCTCGGCGTTCTTCTTCTCGAAGCTCGCGCGCAGATCGTCCTGGCGACCAAAAACCGACACGATCTCGTGGCCGGAGAACGCTTCCTCAACCTCCGAGTTCACCTCGCCCGTCGCATCCCACTGCTCCCCAAAGAGTTTCTGGGCGCGCTTGCCGATCACCGCGGTAATCACGAGCGCAAGGGGGATCACGATGAGCGCCACGAGCGTGAGAATCGGCGAGATCACGAGCATCATGATGATCGTGCCAATCACCGTGAGGCCCGAGGTGATAATGCCGCCGAGAGTGTTGTTGAGGGTGTTTTGCAGGTTATCCACGTCGTTTGTCACGCGCGACAAGAGGTCGCCGCGGCGACGCGAATCGAAGTAGCTGAGAGGCACGCGGTGCAACTTCTCTTCGACGTCGCGGCGCAGCCGGTAGATGCTGCGGTACACCACGCGGATAAGCATGCGCGTTTCGAGCCACGTGAAGAATGCCGCGAGCACGTACAGGATCGTGACGGTGAGCAGCACCGTGTTGAGCGCACCGAAGTCGATCCCGTGACCGGGATTCAGGTCCATGCCCGAGACCATGTCCGCAAGCTGCTCTTGTCCACTCGCGCGCATTCCGGCGACGACCTGTTCCTTCGTGACGCCAGCCGGCAACCGCTTCGAGACGACGCCGTTGAAGATGATGTCGGTCGCGCGGCCGAGAATCTTCGGGCCGATCACGCTCAGGATCACCGAGAGGACGCCGATCGCCATCGCGCCGAGCAACATCGTCTTTTCGACCATGAGTTCGCGAAGGAGCCGCTTCAGCGACGGCCCGAAGTTGCGCGATTTTTGACCGGGGCGCAGGCCCCGCTCGCTCTGCTTCTTGTCCTCGCTCATTGCTTCGCCTCTTCCTCAAACTCTGAAGCCGCACCCTGCGAGGCCACAATCTCCTGATAGGTCTCGTTCGTCGCGAGGAGCTCCTCGTGCGTACCGCGCCCGACTATCCGTCCGTGATCGAGCACGAGGATCACATCGGCGCTCGTGATGGTCGATACGCGCTGGGCGACGATCACCATGAGTGCCTCGCGTGTTTCGGGCTTCAGGGCCGAGCGCAACCGAGCATCGGTCTGCAGGTCGAGCGCGCTGAAGGAGTCGTCGAAAAGGTAAATGTCGGGCTTCGACAGGAGCGCCCGCGCGATCGAGAGGCGCTGGCGCTGACCGCCCGACACGTTTGAGCCGCCCTGGGCGATCGGGGAATCGAGCCCCTCGGGCATCTCGGCAACGAAGTCGCGGGCCTGCGCAATCGTGAGGGCATGCCACACCTCTTCGTCGCTCGCCTCCGGTCGACCAAACCTCACATTTGAGGCGACCGTTCCGCTAAAAAGATACGGGCGTTGCGGCACGTAACCGAGGCGACCGTGAAGCAACTCAGGCGCCGCCTCACGCACATCCACGCCGTTGACCTTGACGGCGCCGTCCGTCACGTCGAAGAGCCGCGAGATGAGGCCGAGTAGCGTGGTTTTGCCCGAGCCTGTTCCGCCGATGATCGCCACCGTTTGCCCCGCGTGGGCCTTGAACGAAATGCCCTCGAGCACGGGGCGTTCCGCGCCCGGATACGCGAACGTGACGTCGTCGAATTCAAGCTCGGCGCGCTCGCTTACACGCGGGTCCCCCGGTTGAACGGCGACCTCAGGAGCAGGAAGCGCCACCGAAGTATGCGTATCGAGCACCTCCGTGATGCGCTCTGCGGAGACCATCGCACGCGGAATCATCATCGTCATGAACGTCGCCATCATGACCGCAATGAGGATCTGGATGAGGTAGGAAATAAACGCGACGATCGAACCGACCTGCATCTCGCCGCGGTCGATTGGGCCTGCCGCCGCGAGCAGCACGAGCACCGAGCTGAACGACAGCAGAAACATGATGATCGGGTTGATGAACGCGATCAGATGCCCCACCCGTCGATTGATCTGTGTGAAGCGCTCGTTCGACACCTCGAAACGGTCCCGCTCGTAGGGCTCACGCACGAATGCACGCACCACGCGAATACCCGTGATCTGTTCGCGAAGAATGAGATTCAGCTCGTCAATCCTCTCCTGCATCTCTCGGAACAGGGGCGCCGCACGCAGCACGATGACACCGATCGCGATGAGCATGAGCGGCACCATGACCGCGATCAGCCACGCAAGCTGCGCCTCTTGCTGGAGCGCGAGAACGGCCCCGCCGATGCCGGTGATCGGCGCGGACACGAGGAACATGAGGCCAAAGAACGACAGGTTCTGAAGCTGTTGCACATCGTTCGTGTTGCGCGTAATAAGCGAGGCAGGAGTGAAATGGCTGATTTCCTTCGCGCTGAAGGACTGCACGCGATCGAACACATCGGAGCGCACGTCCCGCGCAAGCCTCATCGCCACCCGACCCGCGAAGTAGTTCGCGGCGCAGAGGGCGAGAATATTGGCAAAGCTCACGAGGAGCATCCAGCCGGCAAGGCGCCAAATCGCGTCGATATCACCCTTGGCGATGCCGAGATCGATGATGTCAGCCTTGAGCGTGGGCAGGTAGAGGGCGGCAAGCTGCGCCGCGGCTTCGAACATCACGACGAGCACGAGAGAAAACCACGACATTGTCGCGTAGCGCCACAGGAGTCTCAGGAGGGTCACGAGAGAGAAGAACCTTTCGTGCTCGTGCGGGTAAGGAGAGGCCGACGCCTGCCACGCCCGCAGTGACAATGCCCAAAGAATACAACCGATGCTGTTTCGCGACTATGGTGATCGCTCTCGACCGATTCTGCCGTGCACCGAGGGGCTGTATTAGCCTTGAGCGGTGAGTAAAACGACCCAGCGCATCGTCGTCCTGATCTTCGCTCTTGCCCTCATCATCCCCGCGGGGCTCGTGGGGATCGGGCAGTTCACGCAGAATGATCAGGGCGGTCGGCAGGTGGCCGACTCCGCGCAAGACACGCGCGCAAAGGTCGATCCCGCGACCCAGCCAAAGCCGACGAACACCACGGAACCATCGCGCGCGGACTTCCCGGGTATCGACGACGAAACCGAGGCGGGAGCAAAAGCAGCCACCACATATCTCTTTGCCGTGTACGCCTACATGATCGGCACCGGTGACACGAGCGCGTGGCGCGAACTCATGGACCCGTCGTGCGAGGAGTGCATGCGCTTTGCTGACAATGCGGAGCAACTTCACGCCGCGGGAGGCTGGATCGTGGGCGGCGAGATCACCCTCAGCGACGAGAAGGTGACGCTCACGAAGGGCAACGGTGCGAGTGATGGAGCCTCGACGACTGCGAAGGTCGACGCGACGTTCCACGAGGCCGCCGCAAAGCTCATCGATGACCCGACGCGCGAGCCCGCAACGCGCGGGGCGTCGCAGGGGAAGTTTTCCGTAGGTCTTCGTTTCGTTGACGGCCACTGGCGCGTGACGTCGATGGCGGTTGGTTAAGACAGCCGGCTAGGCGGGCCTGTACAGAAAGAGATCCGTGCGGTACGGCATCGCGACCCGGCTGCCGGGGTTGTAGCCGAGGTGCTCGTGGAGGTACCAGTCGAGATTGTCGAGGACCTTCGCTCGGGTTTTTTCCGAAGCGGTGAGATAGTAGCTGCGGGTCGTTGCAAGCCGTACGAAGTCCCACGTGGGGCGCTCATCTACCCAGTGTTCGACGTGCCGCTTCACAAGCTCGAGTCCCTCACCCACATCGGGGAGAAAACCTTCGCGTTGCACGTCGCCCGCGTGCGCAATCCGCGAATATCGATGCACCCACGGCACGCTCACATCGAGCGTGTTCCACACGAGAGCGAGCACTCCCCCGGGTGCAAGAATCCTCCGAACTTCGGCGCTCACCGCGCCCGTCTCAAACCAGTGCCACGCTTGCGCGGCAGTCACGATGTCTGCGCTTCCCGCCTCAAGAGTGGTGGCCTCTGCCGGCGCCACGCACGCCTCGAACCGCTGCGCCATTTGGCTCGCG
Organism: Dermabacter sp. HMSC06F07; assembly: GCF_001807345.1. Taxonomy (NCBI): domain Bacteria; kingdom Bacillati; phylum Actinomycetota; class Actinomycetes; order Micrococcales; family Dermabacteraceae; genus Dermabacter; species Dermabacter sp. HMSC06F07. Next base: position 64,823 of record NZ_KV788579.1, on the reverse strand, counting down.
ACCGCTTGCGTGCGCGCCACTTCAAGCATCGACTCGCTCGTATCGAGCGCAGTGACGCGACAGCCTCGCTCAGCGAGCGCGAGCGAAAGCTTTCCCGTTCCGGCCCCTAGGTCAACCACGCGGGGGCGTGCAGCGGTTCCGATGGCTGCCACGATCAGGTCGAGAGCTTCAGCCGGGTACCCGGGCCTCAGCTCGTCGTAGCCGTCGCCCTCGCCTAGAAATCCCTTCGCGAGTTCCTCTTTGCGTTCCCGCGAGCCATAGCGCGGTTCATCCCGGCCCGAAATGTTGGGGATCGGGCCGGGAGTGCTTCGCCTGTCGTTCATGGTCACGAAAGACCACCCTAGCCGCGGCTCTTGATGCTCCGCGTGATGGTCTGCAGATTTAGCAAGGTTAACGGCACAACCGCCACACGGCGGCGAGCTCGTGCCCGCCGCCGATGGCGCCTCCATTCGGGCTAGTCGACGGGGCTGACCCGCACGAGGTTGTGGTCGGGGTCGGCTATCACGAAGGTGCGACCAAAGACGTCGTCGTGCGGTTCCTCGATCACGTGCACTCCTTTCGCGACCCATTCCTCGTAGACGTCGTCGATGGCAGAGGCGGGACCGGGAATCATGAGCCCGATTTCGTTCGTGCGCGGTGTCGCTGATGCGAGATTTTCGTCGTGACCGGTCCAGATTGCGAAAAGCACGCCGGGCGCGACCTCAAAAGCGACGTACCGCGGGCTGGTGAAGGTGGGTTCGATTTCGAACAGGCGACTATAGAAATCGGTGGATCGCTCGACGTCGCTGACGTAGGTCAGAAACAGATTTGGAGCCGGCATGGATCTCTCCTTATGTCAGTGGATCAGGGAGCCCCATATAATCAGGCATAGACGACACCTGCTGTCATGTTTTCTTTAAGGATTGGGAATGAAGTCGTCCCGCTTGTTGTCCATCCTGCTGCTACTGCAAACCCACGAACGAATGACCAGTCAAGAACTGGCTCGTCGTCTTGAGGTATCTTCACGCACGATCCTGCGTGACATCACGGCGTTGTCGGCTGCTGGGGTGCCGATCTACACCGAGCGGGGCCGGGGTGGAGCCATCGTGCTGGATCACCGGGCCCGGCTCGACGTCTCACGCCTCGATCCAAATGAACTGCAGCTGCTATCCGTCGCAGGACTAGATGAGGGTCTTCTTGAGCAGATCGGGCTCCATGCTGTACATGTCAGAACCCAGCAGAAGCTGACCGCTGTTGCGGCGCGTAAGCAAACCTCCGCCGCTCTGCCCTTGCCCGAGGTGCTCCACGTCGACCCCTCTGGATGGCTCACGGCCGAGCAGGAACTCGACGTGGCCGACCTTCTCACCGCTGCTCGAAATAGACAACGCATCCGCCTCCGATATCGACGCAGCGGCGAGAGCAGCGGGCAGTGGGTTGTCGCGGACCCTTACGGTCTCGTGAACAAAGCCGGATCCTGGTATCTAGTGGCTGACGTCGCCTCACAACCCCGCATGTTTAACACCAGCCGCATTGAGACCCGCGAGCTACTTACGGATTCCGCAGTGCTACGACCGGACTGCGATCTGCGCTCAGTGTGGCAAGAATTGCTGACCAGTTTTCAGTCGGCGCCTGGTATCGAGGTGCACGCACAGCTGCGCTCGACCCGCCTAGATCTGGCCCGACGAATCCTTAGAGGGCGAATGATCCGTATCGACGGCTCCGAGGACGAGTGGACTCATATCGTCGTCCACTATCCAGACGTTGAATCGGTTCGGCAGCTCCTCCAATTCGGAGACCACATTCGGATCTTAAGACCAGCCGCAGCGGTGGTTCGATTCCGCGAGATCGCGGCCCAGATCGTGCAGTTTCACTCAGCACAAAGCACTGCCGATCATCGCCGCCGCGATCGCTAACCAGCCCTCGAGAAGAGGTGGATGCCAAGCGCGACGATGAACACTGTTCCGCTCGCCATCGCGAGCAGGAGTTCTACGAGAATGCCAATCCCGAGGGTTTTCAAGGTGGAGAGCGTCGAGTTGAGGGCGTCGTGGAACTCGCGCTTGCGGCTCAGCTCTACGAGGAAGAAGCCGAGAATGAACCCGATGAGGAGGCCCGGGCCGGGAATGAGGAACAGGCCGAGGATCGCGCAGCCGATCGCGACGAAGATCGCCCACGTGGGCACTTCGCTCTGTTTGAGCTTCCGCCCAGTGAGCACGTAGCTGCTCGCCATGCCCGCGATCGAAAACATCGCCACCAGCGCGAACGCAACCCAGCCCGTCCAGCCGCCGATCCCTATGGCCCATACGAGCATTCCGGTAAGGATGAGGAACGACCCGGGAAGCACGGGCAGCACGATGCCCGTGATACCTACCGCGAAGGCGAGCGCGGCGATGATTGTCACGATGATGTCCACGGGCACGGTGTTCTCCTTAGTGCGTGGCGGGCAAGGGGCAATTTGGACGCCGCTGGCGGAGACTTCAGTCTATAGAGATTCGCGCAGGCACCGCTCGCTACACACTCACGCTGATGCGCGAGGTACCGTCGGACTTTCTTTCCACGTGCACCTTCTCCGCGATCTGTGTTTTGAGTTCGGCGACGTGGGAGATGATTCCCACCGTGCGACCGTGGGCGGCAAGTTGGCGGATCTCGGCGATCACACCCTCGAGTTTTTCCGGGTCGAGCGTGCCGAAGCCTTCGTCGATAAAGAGGGTGTTCATCTGCACCCCGCCGTTTTCTCCGCTCACGACGTCGGCGAGGCCGAGCGCGAGTGCGAGTGACACGTAGAAGGTTTCACCACCCGAGAGGGTCGAGGGCGAGCGAGAGGAATCATTGCGCAAGTCGAGCATGTCGAGGTCGAGCCCAACGTGCTTGCGGCCTGCTTTTTCGGGTTGGGCAAGGCGGATCTCGTAGATCCCACCCGAGAGAGTCGATAGCCGCGCATTCGCGGCCTCGATGACCTTCTCGAAGCGGCGCATGACCGCGAACGTCGACAGGGTGAGACGTGCTTTCGCATCGCTCGAGTTGCCCGTCGCGATATTCGCGAGGTGAAGTATTTCGCTTTGGCGCGCCGAGCGTTTCTCGTGCGCGGTGGCAAGAGCCGTGAAATCTGTGCGTGCGCGTTTCACGCGCTCGAGCTCTTTCGCGCGAGTCGCGTGGGTTCCCGCGGCTTCCGTGTGTGCATCGCGGGTCTCGCGCACGCGCGCTGCCGCGGTCTCGAGCGCCGCGGCTGCATCTCGCTGGGCTTCTTCGCTCGCATCAATGCCCTCGAGACGGCCGTCCGCGCGGGCATCCTCGATGAGCGCGGTGAGCGAAGAATGCTCCTTCACGGTGTCCTCGAGCGATTGTCTACGGTCGGGGGCAAGACGCGCCTGCGCCACTTTCTCTATGGTTTCGAAGCCGCTGCCCTCGAGAGACTCGTTGAGGTGCGTTTGAGCCCGCTCGTGCGCAGAACGAGCCTCCAGGGCTTTGTCGAGCAGTTTCGCGTGCGCGCGAGCATCCTTACCCTCCGTTAGAAGCGCGAGGCGTAGCGCCGCGATGCTCCCGTGCGAGTCTTCGTGGGCCGAAAGCTCCTGTGCAATAGCCGCGCGGGTCTCGGTTAGAGCTTTCTCGAGGTGCTGAGCTTCGAGGGCGGCACGCTCGGCGGCGAGCGCCTCCTCGTGCGCTTCACGTTCGAGCGAGGCCGTTCGCTCGTCGAACCGCGAGATCTCCGTTTTCACTCGCTCACGCTCGCCCTCGGCTTCGCGCGCAAGCTCCTCCTCGCGGGCAAGCGCAACACCCTCGCTCCTCAAGCGTTCGATGAGTTCAGGAAGCTGCTCCTGGAACTTCGCGAGATCCCCCTCGACGCTCTCCCCCCACGCCCGCTCGAGCGCATCGAGGTGGAGTGCCTTGGTGGCGGCAGCCGATGCCCGTGCCTCGCTCAGGCCCTGTTCGGCCTCCACTCGCGCGCGTTCGGCCGCCGCAGTGCGCTCTTGGCTCACGAGCTCATCGTCGGTGTGCGCGGGTGCCGGGTGCTCACACGCCCCGCACACGGGGCATGCCTGGCCGTCCTCGAGGTCCGCCGCGAGCTCGAAGGCGATCGCGTCGAGGCGTTTGCGCCGAAGACGTGCCTCTTCCTCGCTTGCACGCTTGAGAGCCGCGAGCATGTCGCGTTCATGCTGCGCGCGCGACGAGTAGGTTTCGAGGGTCGTGCTCGCCTCCTTCGCGGTGCGCTCGCGCGCGGCATGGGACTCGCGCCTTTCTATGAGGGCCCCGAGGCTCGAGGCCCGCTCGGTTGCCTCGCGAAGCTTCTCGGCGAGCACTTCACGTTCCGACGGCCGCTCGTTCAACAGCGTCGCCTTCTCTTTCGACGCTTCCGCCGCCCTTTCAGCCTCGCGAGCGGCCTCTTTCACCTCGGTCGCACGTCGAGGTAGCGCTGCTTCCTCCTTTTCGAGGCTCGCGAGCGCAGCGGCCGCTCCCAGTGCGCTTTCGCTTCGCTGATGGTTCTTGTCGCTTAGCGCCCCCCACTGGGAGACTTGCCCACGTTCGGCTTCGGGAAGTGCCGTCGCGGCGGCGTCCAGCGCTGCCGCCGCGCTCTTTTCATGCGCGTGGGCGTAGAACGGTTTTTCGGCACGTTCGTGAGAGGCAAGGCTTTCGCGGGCTTTGCGCGCCGCCCCTTCAATCGATGCCCGTTTCTTCTCGTGGGCGTCGAGCTGGGCTTTGCGAGCGAGCAGATCGTGGCGTTCGGTGGCTTTCTTCGCGGCTTCCGCCGCCTCGTTCGAGGCTGCCTTCGCTATGTCCAGGATGCGCATGGCTTCGCGAGCGGCGGCTTCGGAGGAATTCTCGAGCTCCTCGCCAATAGCCCTGGCACGCTCGAGACCCGCCGGGGTGAAATCCCGGGTATCGGTGAGCGCCTGCATGCGCTGCTCATCGCTGACCGATGCCGCCTCGAGGACCCGCTGGAGGGCCGCGCCGAGTTCCGCTTTTGAGGCGTCGACGTCACGTTGAGCCTCGCGTCTGAGTTCGCCGAATGATTGTTCGATCTGCTCGTACAGCTGAGTCTGGAAGATCCGTTCGAGCACAGTCTTGCGTTCACTCGTGTCAGCTTTGAGAAAGCGGGCGAACTCGCCCTGAGGAAGCACGACTGTTTGGGTGAACTGCGCGTGCGTGAGGCCGAGCAGTTCCTGAATCTCCCGGCCAACGTCGGCCGGTCGGTTGGCGATCGGCTCGATCTCTTCCGCGCGTTCGGTGCCAGCGATCGCCTCACCTAGCGCTTCGGGCGAGGCTAGCCGCCAGAGCTTCGCGCTCTGGTTCTCATGCACGGGAGCGCCTTTTCCACGCAGTCGAGCGCGCTCGTAGGCGGGGGTGCGCCGCACGCGGTAGATCCCTCGTGGAACCTCGAAAAAGAGGTCCACGACGCTCGGGTGCGTATTGGGCATGAAGTCGCTTCGCACTCGCGCATCGCTCGAGCCGCCGCCCGCAACATTGCCGTAGAGGGCAAAGACGATCGCATCGATGATGGTGGACTTTCCAGAACCCGTGGCGCCCTCGAGGAGAAAGAGGCCGCTCGCGCCGAGCGCATCGAAATCGAGTTCGACTTTCTCCCTAAACGGCCCGATGCCCTCAAAACTCAGGTGGTGAAGTTTCATGGATTCAGGAAGCCTTTCGCTGTGCGTGCGACTCCGTGAGATCGGCACGTGCGCGCGCATCGGCGAGCACCTGCTCGATGATGTCTCGTTGCACGGCGCTCGGTTCGGCACCCGTGACGTAGTCGAAGAATTCCGAGATGACCTCCGTCGGTGAAGCCTCGCGCGTCACAACCGGCGCGGCACTAGATTCCGTTTCGCGTGTGGAGCGGAACTCCGTAAAAAGGAGATGTGGAAGCGCCGCGCTCAGGACCTGCTGAAGGTGCGCGGGGCGAGTTTCCTCCCGCACGATCGCGTGGACCCAATCCTCCGAATAGTTCGGGGCACTATCGAGAATCTCTTTGAGAGAGCCGTCCAGTTCGATGAGTCGGCGGCGCACGGGGGTGGGAATACGTTCCACCTCGACCAACCCCGAGGAGTCCATCTCGACAAGAAGAACGGCTTTGGTGTGGTGACGCTCCGAGAACGAGAAGGCCAGAGGGCTTCCCGAGTACCACGCGACGGGCCGCTCGCCAGGGACAAGCGCACTCATGTTTTGGCAGCCGTGGAGGTGGCCGAGCGCGACGTAGTCGACCCCCGCAAACACGCCACCGGGAACAGACGCCACACCACCCACGCTCAGGTCGCGTTCGGAATCCGAGCCGTCCCCGCCCGCAACGAAGGTGTGGGCAAGCACGACGCTTCGCGGATGCCCGAGAATCTCGAGTTTTGCACGGACTCGATCCATCGCCTGCACCGTAACGTCTTCGTGCGTGCGAGGAAGCGGGTCCCCACCCTTGGGAGCGAGGCTGTAGCGCGCAAGATCCGGATCAAGGAAGGGCAGCCCGAAAAAGAGCACCTCACCGTGCTCATCGGCAACCGAAACCGGGTGCTCGATCCCTTCGACATCCGCGAGAATGTGAATGCCGGGCCGCATGAGTTTTGCGCCAAAGCCGAGCCGCACCGCCGAATCGTGGTTGCCTGGCGTGAGGATCACCGTGGTTTCTTCCGCGAGCGCTGCGAGCGACTCGTGCAGAAGCTCAACCGCCTCGACGGGCGGGACCGAGCGATCGTAGATATCGCCGGCGATCACGAGAGCGTGCGCTCCGGTTTCACGGACCTTCGCCAGAAGGAAATCCTGGAACTCCCGCTGGTATTCGTGCAGGTTCTCACCGTGCAAGGTGCGCCCGAGGTGCCAATCCGACGTGTGAAGAATTTTCATGCTTTCACTCTAAGAGGAGGGTGGGACATTTAAACTCACCTCATGACGTCTGCGCCTTTTTTCGCCTTCGTAGCCGCCCTCGCAAATGCCGTGTTCTTTCTGCCCAAAGTTCCCGAAGCCGCCGAGCCGGTTGCCTTCCTCCCCGGCGCGGATAAATTGGGACACATCCTCGTGTTTGCTTTCACGACCTGGGCGTTTTCACGACTTCTATGTCTCGAAGACTCGCGGGCTCTCTCGTGGTCCCCTCGTGCTGAGAGTGGCGCGCACCAGCGTGGGAACACGAGGCTCGAGACAGTTTTCGGGGTCGTGAAGGTCCGACACTTGCTCGTTCTCATTGCCGTCCTCCTCCTGTGGGGCGCCGCGATCGAAGTCCTGCAATCGTTCATGCCCGCGCGCTCAGCAGATGTCACCGACGCGCTTGCCGACGCATGCGGAATCGCCCTCGGAGTCGGAGCGCTGTGGATCGAACTCGCGCTCGCCCAGCGGTCCCGCACCCGCCGCACCGCAGGATAACGACTGCGACATGATCGCGAGCCTCACGACAGTCGCGCGGCTCACAGGATGTGGAGCTTTCTTTCACGTCACCGATTTACCGTTATGGGCGGCCATAGCCGAGTCGCATCACTGAAGGACCAGATCGTTCATGCCCCTGCTCCCCGCGTTCTATCGCAAGACCGTGCCCGCCAAAGATGGCGCAAGTTGGCCCCATGTCGTGGTCGTTGGCGGCGGCTTCGCCGGCGCCCACCTCGTGCTTGCCCTGCGCGATGCTCGCGTGCGGGTCACGCTCATCGATCGGAACGTGTACAAGACTTTCCAGCCGCTCCTCTATCAGGTTGCGACCGCGGGCCTCAACTCTGGCGACGTCACGATGTTCCTGCGCGGGCTCTCCCTCCACGCCCCCAACATGCGCTTTCGCCAGGGAGAGGTCACGGGGATTGACACCGACGATCAGGTCGTGAAGCTTTCCGACGGAGGCTCGGTGCGCTACGACCACCTCGTTTTGGCAAATGGCGCCACCACGAACTATTTCGGCACCCCGGGCGCGGAAGAGTTCGCGATGCCGATGTACACCCGCTCGCAGGCTCTCGAGATCCGCGAGCGGATCTTCGCGGAGCTCGAGCGTGCCACGCAGCTCACGGAGATGAGCTTCACCGACCGCCTCGCCATTTCGATTGTGGGCGGTGGCCCCACGGGCGTGGAAATCGCGGGGGCACTCGCTGATTTCCGCATTAGCGAGCTCGATGTGCTCTACCCCGAGGTGGACCCGGGAACGCTCGAGATTTCCCTTATTCAACGCGGCGATGAGCTCCTCAAAGCCTTCGAGCCTCAGCATCGCGAGTATGCGGCGCGCGAGCTTGAAAAGCGCGGCGTGACGCTGCGTCTTGGCCAGGGTGTCGAGGAGGTCGGCTACGACTTTGTGCGCCTCGCCGACGGCAGCTACGTCGAATCAGACATCACGATCTGGGCCGCCGGCGTGAGCGTGTCGACGTCCGTCAACGCGTGGGGTTTCCCGCAGGGGCGCGGGGGGCGAATCGATGTCGATCCCACCCTTCGCGTCAAGGGCTATGACAACGTGTGGGCCGCGGGTGATATCGCCGGTGGCGATGATCCACAGCCGCAACTCGCCCAACCCGCCGTGCAAATGGGCCAGCACGTGGCCCGCGCGATCAAGGCCCTCGTCGACGGCGATGAGGACGCTGCACACAAACCGTTCCACTACAACGACCTGGGGGCGATGGCGACGATCGGTCGGCGTGCCGCTATCGCGGAACTGCCCGGAGGCGTGAATCTCCAGGGCTCGATCGGGTGGCTCGCATGGCTGGGCGTGCACGTCTCGAAGTTGCTCGGTACACGCAATCGCCGTTCGGTTGCCGCGAACCTCCTGTATCTCTACAACGGCACGGGCATTTCCCGTGTGCCGAACCCGGTCGTGGGTGACGTGGATTCGCTCGGAGCTCGCAGGGCCTTTCGGGAAAATGCGCCGATTCGCCGGTTCGGCTACCAGGCCGGCAAACGGTTCAAGGATCCGGGCAGGCCGCGCATGCGCCGCTAGGGTGATGCCCCGGGTTTTACACGGGTTTTAAGCGCGCTACACGCTTAACGGTTGTTTCGTGGCCTATCGTGAGGTGGAGCGCGGTGAATCTTCCGCGTGGAATCTCTATCGCTCGCCTGACCACGAGGACGCACCCCATGGCCCAGCCCCGCACGACTGCGCTTCGCCGCCGCCTGAGCGGTGTCGTCGCAGGAGCGAGTGTGCTTGCCTCGGTACTGGCGATCTCGGGTACGGTGCCGTTTGAGACAGTGAGCGCTTTTGCTGTCGACACCACCTGCACACCGGGAACCGTCACCCTTTCCGAAGCAAAGGTCGAAAAGGGAAAGGCGTTTACGGCACTCGTATGCGGCCTCAAGGAAGGCACGCAGGTGCGAGGCGAATACCGCCACGCCGATCCAGCCGTCGAACTCGAAGCGACCGCAACCCCCACCGAAGGTAATCCGGTCGAGCTCCCGCCGCTCGGTTATTCGCGTGACACCGCGATTGTGGACGCCAACGGGCGTGCAAGAGTAACCTTCGTCATCGCGGAGCCCGGAAACTACATGGTCACTGTCGCCCCACTCAAGGGCGGCACGAAGTCCAGTGCGCAGGTCACCGTCACCGAGCCGGCTGAGCCCACGCCAACCCCGACTCCTGAACCGACGCCAAAGCCCGATCCCACCGATCCCACCGATCAGCCCTCGCCTAGCCCGACGCCGAAGCCGGAGCCAAGCCCTACGGATCAACCTGACCCAACCCCCACGCCGACGCCGGATCCCAAACCAACTGCGGAGCCTACCGCCACCCCGAAGCCGGATCCCACGGAGAAACCTGCACCTTCACCAACGGAACCGGCGTCCCCATCCTCGTCAGCGCGCCCTTCCCCGCGCCCTGAAACGGAAGCGCCGCTCCCCGCCGATCCGGGCGACAGCCCCGGCAGCACCGAACCCTCGACGACGCCCTCGCGCGAACAAACGGGTGAGCCCGAAGGATCCTCAACCGAGGCTGGCGGATCGAGGTTCGTGCGCTCTCACCCCTCCGCCATGTCCCGTATTCCTCAGCGAAGCGGCTACGGACGCTCAGCCGACTTCGGCGCCGTGGGAAGCGACTATTCGAAACTCAGCCACCACGGCACGAGTGGCAACGGCGATGCTGGCGGCATCGTCAGACCAGGCCCAACCCCGAGCCCGACGCCCGGTCAGCCTCAAGAGGAGCCGACGGAGGGCTCCACCCAGCTCATCACCGATCCCTCGCGGCAGCCGCTTGGCCTATCGGTCGCATGGCTCATCGGCGGCGTGATTGCGGGCCTCGGCCTCGCGGCTACGGGCGCGATCGTGCTAATGCGCCGCAATAGCTAGGCCAGGTACGCGGCGAGCGCCTCGAACTGATCGCGCGGGTGAAAGCCCGCCTCGGTAATTTTGCTCAGGTCGAGCGCGGAATTGATGGGGCGAAGCGCGATGCCCTTGTGTGTATCGAGGTATTCGGCACTTGAGACGCTTTGAACGTTCTCCGGGTCGTGCCCCGTGAGCTCGTAGACTCTCTGCGCGATCTCGAACCACGAGGTGATATCGCCTGAGTTCGTCACGTTGTAGGTGCCGAACGGCACCCGGGCGCGCAGCACAAAATCGATCGCACGCGCGATTTCATCCGTAAAGGTCAAACGCCCAAACTGGTCGTTGACGACCGAGGGCGACTCGCCATTAACGGCGTGTTCACGCATCGTCGCAACAAAATTCTTGCCCTCGCCGACAACCCAGCTCGTCCGGAGAATGTAGTGCGTATCGAGGGTCGAGACCGCGGCATCACCGGCCGCTTTCGTCTGTCCGTAGACGCCGAGCGGGGCGAAGCCTTCCTCCTCCGTGTGGAACGCGACCGAACCATCGAAGACGTAGTCACTCGAGATGTGCACGAGCACGGCACCCGCCTCACGCGCGGCCGAGACCAAAAGTGCAACCCCCTTGGCGTTCACCGCCCATGCTTCTCGGCGCCCCTCGGCACTTTCCGCGCCGTCTTTATCGGTATAGCCCGCGGCGTTCACGATCACACTGTAGGGCGAGAAATCAAAAGCGGCGATTGAGTCATGGGCGCCGACATCGAGGACCTCGCGGTCCACGAAATCAACATCGTCGCGACCGAGCCACAGCCCCTGGAGAGCTCGCCCTAGCTGTCCCGCGGCACCCACCACGAGGGTACGCTCGGGCGAGGAGGCCGCTTCTTGCCATTCGCGTTCGGCAGGCGGGGATGCAAAGTCGTGGGACACGGGCATTCCTTACTGTTCGTTTTTCGCGTATGTCGCTTCAGTTGCGGCCTTTGAGGCGCGCCACCACTGTTCGTTCTCGCGATACCACTCAATCGTCTCGCGGATACCGGCATCAAAGTCGCGGTGGCGAGGGCGCCACCCGAGTTCGTCCTCAAGCTTGCGTGCGTCGAGCGCGTAGCGCACGTCGTGCCCGGGCCGGTCGGCCACAAAGTCGATGTCGTCTCCGTCGCGCCCGAAGGCCTCGAGAATGACCCGCGCAACCTCGCGGTTGCTTCTCTCGCACTTCGCACCCACCAGGTACGTCTCACCGATGCGGCCCCGCTCGAGGATAGCAAGAACGGCCGAAGAGTGGTCGTCAACATGAATCCAATCGCGAACGTTCGCGCCGTCACCGAAGAGCCGCGGCCGCACTCCATCAAGAAGATTCGTGATTTGTCGGGGAATGAACTTCTCAACGTGCTGGCGAGGCCCGTAGTTATTCGAGCAAATCGAGATGGTTGCCCGTAACCCGAAGCTGCGTGTCCAGGCGCGTACGAGAAGATCGCTCGAGGCTTTCGTCGCGCTATAGGGAGAGCTTGGCCGGTAAGGGGATTCTTCCGTGAACCGCCGATCATCCTCGAGCGGTAGATCGCCGTAGACCTCGTCGGTAGAGACGTGGTGGAGACGCACGCCGAACTCGCGCACCGCTTCAAGCAGGGCAAAAGTGCCCACAATGTTCGAGCGCACGAACACGGTCGGGTCGCTCAGCGATCGATCGTTGTGGGACTCGGCAGCAAAGTGCACAACCGCATCCGTTTCAGGATCGAGGCTTTCGACAAGCGCACGAGTGGCTTCACGATCAGCGACATCGCCAACAACGAGACGCACGCGATCCTGGGGAAGACCCTCGAGGTTTGCCTCATTCCCCGCGTACGTCAAAGCATCAAGAACTGTCACCGAATAATCGGTGTGCGTGACGACATAGTGCACGAAATTCGAACCGACGAATCCCGCGCCACCGGTCACGATCAAGTGTGCAGCACCACCCATAGCTGCTAGTGTGCCACGATGACGAGCGCCAGACTGTTAGGCGAGTCTCCCGGCCCTCTCCCCACGCCCCAGCGCCATGATCGTAAAGCCCGCCTCGCGCCAGCGGGCCAGATCGAAGACCCCGCGTCCGTCGATCACCGCACGCTCGGCCACGAGCTCCGCGACACGAGCAGGATCAAGGTCGCGGTACACCTGCCACTCCGTCGCGAGGATGAGCAAGCGCGCGCCGCTCATCGCCTCCTCGAGATCGTCCACGAGGGTCAACTCCTCGTAGCGGCCTCGCACGACCGCGAGAGCCTGCGGATCCGTGATCCGCACATCAGCACCGTGGCGCGCGAGGGAAAGGGCGATGTCGATCGCGGGCGAATCACGCACGTCATCGCTATAGGGCTTGAATGCCGCGCCGAGAACCGTGATGGGCACCCCCGTGAGGTCCCCGTTGAAATACTCGAGGGCGAGCTCCACGGGGCGCGCGCGACGCTTCTGATTGATGCGATCGACGTTGCGGAGAAATTCGAAGGACTCCCCCACACCGTGCTCCTCCGCACTCGCAATGAAGGCCCGCACGTCTTTAGGGAGACAGCCGCCGCCGAAGCCGATGCCGGCTTTGAGGAAGCGTCGGCCAATGCGCTCGTCAAGACCGATCGCCTCGGCAACCTCGACAACGTCGGCGCCCGTCGCCTCACACATCTCCGCGACCGCGTTGACGAAACTGATCTTCGTTGCGAGGAACGCATTCGCGCTCACCTTCACGAGCTCGGCGCTCTCGTACCCGTACACAAGGCGGGGCGTCCCGGCCTCGAGGATCGAGGCGTACACCTCGTCGAGATGCGTGATGGAAAACTTCTGCTCCTCGTGCACGCCGTATACGAGGCGATCCGGGCCGAGCGTATCTTTCACCGCGTACCCCTCGCGCAAAAACTCCGGATTCCACGCGAGTTCGACGTTCGGAAGATCCGCAAATGCCTCGCTGAGGCCGCGCGCTGTCCCAACGGGCACGGTCGATTTGCCCACCACAAGGATCCTGTCGCGCGTCGATCCGGCGAGAATTTCCCTCAGGCCCTTGCGTACAGCATGGAGAGCGGCGAGATCCGCGGAGCCGTCGGACCCCTGCGGCGTACCCACGCACACAAAGTGCACGTCGCACTCGCGCACATCCGCGAGATCCGTCGAGAAATGGAGATTTCCGCGCTCGAGAGCTGCGGAGAGTTTTTCGGGGAAACTGGGCTCGAAAAATGGCGCTTCACCGCGCTCAAGCTTGGCGATCCTCTCGGTATCCACATCGATCCCCACGACATCGTGCCCCAGTTCCGCCATGCATACCGCGTGAACTGCACCAAGATATCCGAGCCCAATAACCGAGATTTTCATATATATCCTTGTGACGAAGAAGTAAGCGAATCTTTGACGGCGAAAAACCGTCATTGATTCGACCCTACCGACCGCACACTCACACCCCGGCCCGGGTTACCGAGAATTCACCGCGTACTTTCAGCCGTTCACGCGCCCGTTAACAACGTCTGGTTTCCGACGGTCGCCGCGACCACTCGCCCCCACACGGATCAATCGTGCGGCGACGAGTGCGGGTCAGCGATCACGGCCGACTCGTAGTATTCGCGCAACTGCTCTTCCTGCGCGAACGTCAAATGGCCGAGCCCATTCGCGCGCGGGGCATCCTCGAGAATTTCGCGCCGAACCGCGGTTCTGGGGCCGCTTTCATCAAGGTCAATATATTCGTAAGGAATATAAATTTCACGCGTGCTAAAAGGCCCCAGTGCAAGCGTCACAAAAGAGATTTTTTGAGTGCGATCATTGAGGAAAATTTCGCACACTTTACCGAGGCGCACGCCGGAGGCATCGCGCACGAGAGCGTTGCGGAGTCGATCAAGCTCAACCTCGGTCGCCATACACGCTACTTTCTGCTCGTCGGGGTAAACGGATCGGCTTCGCGCAGCGGGATCACAAACATGCGCAAGAAAATCGAAAGGTCATGGTCATAGAGGCCATCGCCCATGAGGGCATCGCGCATGAAGACCCCCGTCCACATCGCGACGATCGAGCGGGCAATCCACTCGGGGCTCGCACCTTCGTCGAGCCAGCCCTTTTCTTCGTACATCTCAAAGAGGGCGGTGAGCTTCTCTTCTGCCATCGTCTGCATTCCCACGATCGCTTCGTGACCGGGGTGATCTTTTTCGACAGCCTCGGCCCTTACGACGGCGAACATGACGGACTGGTACTGGCGCACCGCATCCCAGTCACGAATCGCCGCAGGCTCTTGCGCCGTCTCGACGAAGTCATCGATGAGCTCTTCAAAATGGTGTGCCGCGCGCTCGAGGACCGCCTGGAGCAAGGTTTCCTTACGGGAAAAATGATGGAGCATACCCGGGTGGGAGATTCCCACACGCTCGGAAATATCGCGAAGCGACGTGCCACGGTAGCCGTACGTGGAGAACAGGAGCGTCGCTTCCTCGAGGATGACCTCGCGGGTGCGCTCTCCGCGCGCCCGCGTGAGGTTGACTCTGGCGCCGCGATCCGGCGATGGATCGGCCGTGCGACGGGCTGCTCGGCGATCGGGGGTCATGGGCAACACTCCTAGGCTCTGTGACGGCGCTTGAGCCTTGTGGCTGCTACGCACGCTCGCCCGCACAACGCTGTAGGGCCACGACCTGCATGTACGCTAAGTTACCGCGATGAACATGGGGTGGATTCACGGGCGAATACCAATATTTCCAGCAGTTACTCCCAGTATGTCACAGCTTCGAGGCTTCAGCCCGCAAGCCGCTCGCATATCTGCACCGCGTTGAGGGCCGCGCCCTTGCGAAGATTGTCCGAAGACACGAAGAAGACAAGCCCGCGACCGTCCGGAACCGCCTGATCGCTGCGGAACCGCCCCACGAATGTACCGTCGCGCCCTGCAGCAAGGCGCGACGTAGGCACATCAACGAGCTCGACGCCCACCTGGGCCCGGACCGCTTCCTCGGCTTCGTCCACGGTGATCGGCCGTTCAAACTCAGCGTGGATGCTGAGCGAATGCCCCGTGAACACCCCGATTCGCACGCACGTGCCCGACACACGGAGGTCCGGAAGATCGAGAATGCGCCGGGACTCATTGCGGAGTTTTTGCTCTTCATCGGTCTCGAGCGAGCCGTCGTCCACAAGCGCCCCCGCGACCGGGACCGCGTTGAACGCGATCGGAGCTGGATACACGCACGGCGCCGGCTCAGCATCGACTCGACCATCGAGGGCAAGCGACTCAAGGTCACGCACGTGGGCGCGCGTTTGGCTCGCAAGCTCGTCGACGCCTTTGAGACCGCTGCCGGACACGGCCTGGTAGGTCGCAACCGTGAGCCGCTCGAGCCCGGCGCGCTCGTGAAGCGCCTTGAGGGTGGGCATCGCCGCCATCGTCGTGCAGTTCGGGTTCGCGATAATGCCTTTCGGCGCTTTCTCAGCACACTCTCCGTTCACTTCGGCGACAACGAGCGGGACTTCCGGGTCCTTGCGCCACGCGGAACTGTTGTCGATCACGGTTGCACCGGCACGCGCAAACACGGGAGCGAGGCGCTTCGAGGTCGCACCACCCGCGCTGAACAACGCGATATCGACCGTATTGCTCTCCCCCTCGAGCACTGCGGTTTCGGCGTTTTCTACCACGAGGTCCTCGCCATTGACACGCATACGGGTACCCGCCGAACGCTCGGACGCAAAAAGGCGGATTCGCGAGTGCCGCACGCGACGCTCTTCGAGAAGCGTGAGCATGACACGGCCCACCTGGCCCGTTGCGCCCACGACAGCAATGACCGGCCCCGACGGGTCCTTGTCCATAACCTTTTCGCCCATTGCCCTCTCCTTTCGGTCGCGCTCAGCGACCCGTTCCGGCGTAAATGATGGCTTCGCCCTCGCCGTCGAGGCCGAAAGCCGTGTGGAGCACGCGCACAGCCTGGTCGAGCTCGTCGACGCGAGTCACGACGCTGATGCGGATCTCCGAGGTCGAAATCATCGAGATATTGATCCCCGCGTTCGACAGCGCGCGGAACGCCGTCGCGGACACGCCTGGGTTCGACTTCATGCCCGCGCCAATGATCGAGACCTTGCCGATCTGGCTGGTGTACCGCAATTCGCGGTAGCCGATCTCGCTTCGCGCTGCCTCGAGCGCACGAGTGGCAGCCTCGGCGTGCGCCTCGGGAATTGTGAACGAAATCGCGACTGTATCGTCGACCGTTGAGACATTCTGGACGATCATGTCGACATGCGCGCCGACGGACGCGACGAGTTCGAAAATTGCCGCGGCTTTCCCGGGCGTATCGGGGACCTCGACGAGGGTCACCATACCCTCACTGCGGTCGTGGGCGATGCCCGTGATCATCGGGGCCTCATGGCCCCCTTCTGTCAGGAATGCCACGGGGGCCTCCTCCTTCGTAGCTGAAACGTCGCAGGCGCCCGCGAGTGCGCCAAGGCGGGTAAGGTCGGGGTCGATCGGGAAGTCCCGGTGGGGATCCTCGCAAATCACGGTGCCGATGCGGCCGCTGTGGCTCGAACGCACGTGGAGTGGAACCTCGAAACGACGCGCGTATTCGACACATCGAAGGGCGAGAATCTTCGCTCCGGCGGCGGCCATTTCCAGCATCTCCTCGGAGCTGATCTCGGGGATGCGGCATGCGCTCGACACGATGCGCGGATCGGCGGTAAAGATGCCATCCACGTCGCTATAGATCTCGCACACGTCTGCTTCGAGCGCTGCCGCGAGGGCGACGGCGGTGGTGTCGCTCCCGCCGCGACCGAGAGTCGTGATTTCCTTCGTCGTGCGCGACACCCCTTGAAAGCCCGCGACGATGGCGACGTGACCGTTGTCGAGCGCGCTGCGGATACGCCCGGGGGTCACGTCAATGATGTGGGCGCCGCCGTGAAGCTCGTCGGTAATCATGCCCGCCTGCGAGCCCGTGTATGCCCGCGCGCTCACGCCGTTGGCGTTGAGGGCCATCGAGAGCACCGCCATCGAGATGCGTTCGCCCGCCGTGAGCAGCATGTCGAGTTCGCGGGCGGGCGGCTGCGCGGTCACTTCTTGAGCGAGGTCGATGAGTTCATCGGTCATGTCCCCCATCGCCGAGACGACGACCACGACTTCGTGGCCCGCCTTCGCGTACAAGGCGATGCGCGCGGCGACGCGCTTGATCGCGGCGGCATCCTCAACGGAGGATCCGCCAAATTTTTGTACGACAAGCGCCATGGGCGAGCTTCCCTTTCGCGCGCGGGGTTACCGCGGTAGTGGCATGAATGCGGGGTGGTGCCATTGTGACAGGCGAGGCCGCGGGGATGAGTGCAGCGCGCCCGTTGCGTCTCACACTGTGAGGCGTCCCGCGTGAAGCTCCTCGAGACTCTCCGGGATATCGTGCTCGCCTTTGATCGTGGGAGGCTCGACCGTGGCGGGCGTCACCTGTTCTTCGCCGAGCCCAAAGTCGGGCAACACACCGGTTCTCGAGGCCGCCTTGGCGATTTGCTCGAGCGTCGCGTCTTTCGGTAGACCAAGTTTCATCGCCTGACGTTCGCGCAGAGCCGCCCTCACGCGCGGATCGTCCGCGAGATCCGTCCGTGTGCCGCGCTGAGGTGCAATGGCTGAGAACGGCACCTCTCTGCGCATGTACCAGCCCGCAGGGCCGTAAACGATCGTGCGCAGGTCAATCGCCATCGCGCGGTAGGTGGCGATCATCCCCAATGCGCTCGCCGCGAATCCCGAGATCCCAAGAACCCAGAGGTGCACTGGGCCCGCGAGGGCTGCGTCACCGGTCACCTGGAGCACGACGAGCAACGCGATGAGGCACACGGCTTCCACTGCGGCGAGACCAAGGGTTGTCACCCACACGACGCCCCGCTCCCATCGATTCACGGCCATGCGCTCAGTAATCGTGGGATAGGTGCGCTGATCCCGGACCCCCCGTTTTGATGGCGGTATGAGGTGGAACAGGGAGAGCACGAGCGGTGGCAGCCATGCGAAGGCGCCCAGCCACGCAATGAGCAGGATGAGTGCCGCGATGCGCGTCGTGAGGGAAAAATCCGTCGCGCCGGAGACGTCGCCAACGCCGCCATCGAACGTAAAAAGTTGCCCGAAATCGGCAAAGTAGTAAAACGGCACAACCAGCACAGCAACGGTCAGGACCTGCCACCAGCGGTACCGGGCGATAGTGCGGAACGACTGCGCCACGACGCGCGGGTTTGCGATGAACCTATTGCGCGGCAGGTGCCGACGATCCTGCGCGAATAGAACGCGCGTGTAGTGACCGTAGTTGTCCGTGCCAATCGCAGCCTGGCGCCTCATTTCCAGCTCGCCGAGTCCCGGCAGCTTCAGCGGGTTTGATGCACGCGCGAGTCCAGCCGCGAGAGGCGCGCTCAACAGTGCGATCACAAGCATCTGGAGGTACCCCGACACGACGATGTAAGAAAAGTCGGCGAGGATGAAGGTGTTACCGGGAAGCGCGGTAAGGATCATCGATAGGACGATCACTGCGAGCTCGGGGCACAGGATCCACTTCGCAAACGACCAGCCGATCGCCCTTCGAAACTCCTTCTCCGTGAGGTACTCGCGGGGGCGTAGCCGCGCAACCGACCGCAGACCGAGCGCTGCCGCCCCCAGACCGGCGAGCGCGCCTAAGGGCGCCGACCCAAAAGCTATGAACAGCACGACACCCGGTGACGCGCCGAGTCCGTTGAGGAGCGATGCCACGAACGATGGCTCGGCAATCGCGAAAATCGGCAAAAACAAAAACAGCGGGGTCAGCGAACCGAGAAACACCATCGCGAGCGCTCCCCAACTGACAAACCCCACAATTGCCATCCACACCCAAATCTTCCGGCCCGTGGCCGCGCGCATCGACCGCGCGGATTCGCACAAGACTTCCTCGGGAAGGTCGACGACGTCGTCTCCCGTGGGCAGCCTTTCCGGCTCGGGCAAGTCGAGCAGTGGCGGAAGTGACTGCGCCGAAGGCCCGGCGAGCGTCGGAATCCCCATGCCCTGGCCCGGCCTTCCCGGGTGAGTGCCCTGCACCATCGAAACCCCCTAGAAAGTGCGCCGCCCCGCGAACGCGCGGCCAAGAGTCATCTCATCAGCGTAATCAAGGTCCCCGCCGACCGGAAGGCCCGAGGCCAGACGCGTGACCTCGACTCCGGAATCCGCAAGCGTGCGCGCGATGTAGGTGCTCGTCGCCTCGCCCTGAACGTTCGGGTCCAGCGCAAGGATCACTTCGGTGATGCCTCCTTGCGAGACGCGATCCTGAAGTTCCTGAATACGCAGGTCCGCCGGGCCGACTCCCCCGATTGGGTCGATCGCGCCGCCGAGCACGTGGTAGCGACCCCGATACTCGCGAAGCCGCTCGATCGCAAAAACATCGCGGGGCTCCTCCACAACGCACAGGAGCTCACCGTTGCGACGCTCGTCGAGGCAGATCGCACAGCGTTCTTCCTCTGCGATATTGCCGCACACCTCGCAAAAGCGGATGCGCTTTTTCACCTCGGTGAGGGTCGAGGCCAGCCGTTCGATCGACGCGCTCTCCGCACCGAGCACGTAAAACGCGATGCGCTGCGCCGACTTGGGGCCCACCCCGGGGAGCATCCCGAGTTCGTCGATCAGATCCTGCACGATTCCCTGAAACACACCTAAACTCTATGGCACGGGTGAGACAAATAAACTCGTAAACTCGCCCCACGCCCGTTCTCAACGCGAAAGCACACCATGACCATCCACACGACTCCCGGCGGAAGCGATGTCGAAAACGGCCGCGGCTACACGACACTCACCGTGCTCGATCAGCCCTCCGTGCCGCTCGCCGCCGTCCGCGTCAACGACCTTGCGATGGACGCGCTCGGAGACTATGCGAGCGTGGTTGCTGATGCTCTGCCCGCGGCGCTCGAGCGCGAAGGCGCCGAGATCACCGGGCACCTGGTTGTCGTGTTTTACCGCGTTGGCGGCATCGACAGCGCTCACGCGAAGAGCGATGTCGCTATCGGTTTCCCGATCGAACGTCCGCTTTCGAGGGATATCGACGTGAGGTCCGACGCTTGCCCGGGCGAGACCACACTCCACGCAAGTACCGTCACCCTCCCCGAGGGGCGCATCGCAGCTCTTTCGCACAACGGCCCCTACAGCACGCGCGACGACTCGTGGAATGCCCTGCTCACAACTCTCACGGACCGCGGGCTCGAGCCCACGCCGCCGTTTTGGGAAGTGTCGATTCCCGTTGCCGAGCAGGACACGGTCGTGACAACCTCACGCACCGATCTTTTCGCACCGCTTGCCCCGCTGAACTAGGAGCGGGCCATGCGTGCGGACGATCTAGACGACCCCCTCGATTTCAGCGCCGTTCGACTCGCGCGGGCCTACCGCGACGGAGAGCTCACGCCGAGCGTCCACGTCGAGCGCGCACTCGAGCGCGCCCATGAACGCGGCGCGAAGGTCGGGGCGTTTTCGTGTGTCACCGACGATCGTGCCCGCACGCAAGCCGAGCGCGCCGAGGAGATGCTGCTCGCAGAACGCTCTGCGGGCAAAACGCCAGCGCCTTTCCTCGCCGGCATTCCCCTACCGATCAAAGACCTCGTCGAAGTCGAAGGGCTGCCATTCGAGGCCGGCTCCCCCGCTCTCGCAGGAAGCATATCGACTCGCACCGATGGCATCGCCGAGGATCTCATCGCCGCCGGCACCCTCACGCTCGGGAAAACCACGACGAGCGAGTTCGGGATGAGCGTGTTTAGCGAATCGCCACTCGGAGCGGCCCGCACTCCGTGGGATGTGCGGCGCACCGCAGGCGGTTCGAGCGGCGGCGCCGGTGCAGCCGTCGCGTGCGGCATCGCGCCACTCGCCCACGGCAACGACGCCGGCGGAAGCGTGCGTGTGCCCGCTGCCTGCAATGGCGTCCTCGGCATGGTGACCTCGCGTGGAACGGTAAGCGCCGGACCACACGGCCTCGACGGGCCGGGACTCGCGCGCCACGGAATGCTCGCGCGCACGGTCGCGGATCTCGCCCTCGGCATCGATCTCATCGCCCACGCACGGCCAGGCGATTCATTCGCTGGCACGCGGCCCACACGGGGCGCGGGCTGCGGCGCAACCTCTTCAGTCGAGGCGTCGCTCGCTGCGCTCGATGCGCGAAAGGTTTCACCGCTCAGGATCGGTGTGCTCACCTCGCCCATGGTCGCCGAGGTAGAGCTCGCGGCCTCCTCTCTCGAAGCCGTCGAGCGTGCCCGCTCGCTGCTCGAGGCCCTCGGGCACACAACCATCGAGATCCCCGCACCGATGACACCGAAGGATTGGCAAACGTTCATGCCCGTGTGGGCTGTGGGAGCAGCGTCGATTCCGCTGCCGTACGGTCCGGCCGGGAGCGCCGAAGCCCGCGCCGGGGAGGAGGCAGCGGGCGTTGGAGCACTCACGCGCTGGCTACGCGGCATCGGCGCCGAGGTCACCGGACTTGAGTACGCCGCCGCCATCGCGCGCATCCAGGAACTTACGCGACGCATGGCCGAGGCGTGGGAGAGCTTCGACGCGATCCTCACGCCGATGCTGTCCGAGCCGCCCGTGCTCGCGGATCGCATCCCCGACGACCCGCGCGAGGACTTCGATTTTCAATCGCGCTTCACACCGTTCACGAGCGTGTGGAATATGAATGGGTTCGCCGCCATGAGCGTGCCACTGCATCGCACAGTGGTCGACGGAATCGAACTGCCCGTAGGCGTCCACCTCGGGGGAACTCGGCCGGGAGCCGAGACCACTCTTCTCAGTATCGCCGCGCAGCTCGAGGCCCTCGACCCCTGGCCCCTACTCGTCGCGCCCTGAAAAGCCCAGGCGCGGCTCGCCCCTTCCGCCGCTCTCCTCGCCCGTGCCGTCACACTTCATGAAAAAACAGCCAGCACCAAGCCCTCACCGACCCCCAAGCCCACAATTTCTTCATACTCCGAGACGCGATCAGCGCCCAGAGTGAAGGGCCGACCCCAGAGCCGAGGCCAGAACAGCCCCTGCCGCCGCTCTCCTCGCCCGCACCGTCACACTTCATGAAAAAACAGCC
>NZ_KV788579.1:21193-42641 GCF_001807345.1 Dermabacter sp. HMSC06F07 | reverse complement strand
TACTCCGAGACGCGATCAGCGCCCAGAGTGCAGCACCGAGGACGCCGGGCCGCGCCCAGAACTCAGAGCCGCGACCAGAACAGCCCCTGCCGCCGCTCTCCTCACCCGCGCACCGTCACACTTCATGAAAAAACAGCCAGCACCAAGCCCTCACCGACCCCCAAGCCCACAATTTCTTCATACTCCGAGACGCCATCGGCGCCCAGAGCGCAACGCCGAGAGCGCAGCATCGACGCCCGAACACAAATTTTCATAAGCGAGATCAGGCAAATCGAGATAGGGGCTCAGGGCTGCTCGTCGATAACCTCGAGCACCTCGCCGCCGAGGAATTCCTCAACAATGTCTCGACCGGGGCGGCGCTGCGAGCCAGTTGACGACGCGTCTTCGTCATCGAGCGAAGCCCCCTGGAAGGGATCATCGTAATTATGACCCTCGGCGCTCACGTGCGATTCTTGAGCCTTGGGCGAGTGCTGGCTGCGTCCATTGAGCCCATAGCCAGCATGTGCACCGCTGCCGTGTCGATTGGCTTGCGCTTCGTGGAGGGCCTGACGCGCAAGCGCAGCACCCGTCAGACGCGGCGCACCAGCGGGACCCAGACCCGGGCCCCGCTTGAGCTCCTGTCTTTCGGGAGCCTGATCGCGTTGCACATCTGGTTGCGTGCGTAGTCCCCAGCTGTCTTCATCTGTCGACGTAGCGGTTGCTGTCCCCGACCATGCATCGGTCTGCTCCGCATCAACCTCGGCCTGAGCCCGCCCGATTGCTGGATCCTTTTCGTGCCCCGCCGGGACGTTCGCCTCGGGTGCATCTACGAGAGTCGCCGCAGGTTCAAAACCCTGACCGAACGCGCTTGCCATCGCCTCCTTGAGAGCCTTCTGGCCGTGGGTGCGAGGCTCTCCCTCGCCTGGTTGTGCCGGGATGCGCACCGGCTCCGTGACCCCGCGCGGCATCGAAGCAGTGTCGCGCGCGGGCGTCGGTTCTTCAAACTGCGCCCGAGGTTCAGGCTCCGGCTCGGAGGTGCGCTGCGGTGTGTAGTCCTCAGACGGGGCATCCTCGTCACCGGGAGGCTCCTCGTCGAAGAACGGCGGCACGTCCGCGTCCGGCTCGCGAGGGGCGGCAACTGCCACGGGAGGCTGGCCCCCTGGAGACGCCTCCGCGTCGCGCGTTGCGCGTGCATTCGCTGCGTTCTGCCCGGGCACGTGCGGTGAAGGCGCCGGATGCTCGGCTGGAGCAACGGCATCGCCCCACCGCTCAGTGGGCGCGGCGGCCTTGGGGGGTCCACCTTCGCGTGATCGATTGCCGTTCGCGGGCGAACCATTGGAGGGAGAACCGCCGCGCCCATCTCCCGGCGGCACATCGCCAGAGGTAGCCTCGACCGTCACGTCGATGCGCATGATGCGCCGCACGGCCTCGGCCATATGCGGCGCGTGCTGGCCGCGATAGAAAGCATTGACGAGCCCTTGGCTGCGGAAACTCAACACGAGGGTCGAGCCGTCAAACGACTGAATGCCCGCATTTTGAGCGATAAGCGCCCACGATGCGCGCTTGAGCGTCTGCAGCGTATCCATAAGCGCCGACCAGTGCCCCTCAACATCGCTCGCACTCGCGCCCGAATCCGCCGGTGTGGCCTGCGGGTTCGCTCCGTCCGTCGCAGAATGGGCCGGTTGCTCAGGGGTCGGGTTCGGCTTCAGGGAGTCCGACGGTTGCTGCGACACAAGGTCGCCCCATGAATCATCGCTGTTGCTCGGCACTGGTCGCCGTGGCTGCGATTGAGGTTGCTCCGGCGTCGGCCGAGAGGACTGCGCGTTTTTCACGGGTTCCGCTTCAGGCGAGGCTGGCACGTGCTCCGGCCCTTCTTGAGCCTTGGGCTGCGTCCGAAGCTGGTCTGCCTGCACCGCTCTCTGCTCTTCTCGCGCGGGGTCTCGGTGCGCGTGCGGCGACGATTCCTCGGCCTGCGGCGCTCGCGAGACCTGACCTTTGTCGCGGCCCGCGGCCGCCGCTGCCTGTTCCCGTGCAATTTGCACGGCGCGCTGACGTGGAGACAGGGGTTGGCGGGAGGCGTCGGACTGCGCAGCCCCGCCCCCATTCGCGCCACCGAAAGAGGCGCCCGGGGCGCCGCCCACCGCGCCGGGGCGTGCCCCGATTGCGCCCTCCCCCGTACCCGTCGCCGGGCTGAGAAGGAGCCTCGCGGCGAGCAATTCGAGATGTAAGCGTGGCGAGGTCGCGCCCACCATGGAGTTGAGGGCTTCGCTCGTCACCTGCGCCAAATGCGTAAGCGTGCGAGGCTCGAAATCCTCGGCCTGGGAACTCAGGCGTTGGACCTGGTCGCTAGGAACGTCCGGAAGCAGCTCGCGTGCGCGCTCGGGCGCAGCTACGAGAACGATGAGATCACGGAAGCGCTCGAGCAGGTCCTCGACAAAGCGCCTAGGCTCGTGGCCCGAGCCGATCACCTCGTCGAGAACGCCGAACAGGGTCGCGGCGTCGTGTGCCGCGATGGCATCAACCGCGCGATTAAGCAGTTCAACGTCGGTGAAGCCGAGCAGGTTCGTCGCAACCTCAAGCTCGACACCGCGTTCGTCAGAGCCGGCGATCAGCTGGTCGAGCACGCTCAACGTGTCACGGGCCGAGCCGCCGCCCGCACGCACGGCGAGCGAGAGGACCCCGTCCTCAACAGTGACGCCCTCCTGAGCACAAATCTGCTCGAGGTAGGGAAGCAGCACCTGCGGCGGGATGAGGCGGAACGGATAGTGGTGGGTGCGCGAACGAATCGTGCCGATCACCTTGTCGGGCTCGGTCGTCGCGAACACAAACTTGACGTGCTCGGGCGGCTCCTCAACGAGCTTGAGCAGCGCGTTGAAGCCGGCCGAGGTGACCATGTGGGCCTCGTCGATGATGAAGACCTTGAAGCGGTCGCGGACCGGAGCAAAAGCTGCACGTTCACGCAGGTCACGGGCATCATCCACGCCGCCGTGGCTCGCCGCGTCGATCTCGACGACGTCGAGACTGCCCGCCCCGTCGCGTGCGAGATCACGGCATGAATCGCACGTGCCGCAGGGCGTATCCGTGGGCCCCTCGGCGCAGTTCAGGCACCGCGCGAGGATGCGTGCCGACGTGGTCTTGCCGCAGCCGCGCGGGCCCGAAAAAAGATAGGCGTGGCCGATTCGGCCCGACTTCAACGCGCGCCGGATCGGCTCGGTGACGTGGTCCTGGCCGATGACCTCGGCGAAGGACTCGGGGCGATAACGACGGTAAAGAGCTGTAGCCACGACACCAGCCTAATGGAGGGCAGCATTGTGGATGAGGTCGAGCGTCGAGTGCGAGTGCTGGCTGGGCCCGGACCTCGCGGAGATTGCGTTCCACACCATGAAGAAAACCTCAGAGCTGCTTGCCTTCGAGAGCCTGCAGCCCCGGAATTTTTATTAAAAGTGACGCGGTCCAGTTCATCGCATCCGCTTACGATGAAAACCCTGCCTGATGGCCTCCCTCACTCGAGCCTCGCACTCGTTCCAGCGGTAAAACACCTGGTCGTAGGTCAGCCTGATCACCCTGTAGCCACGGAGCTGAAGATCCGCATCGCGCTCGCGATCTCGATTGAACCCGTGCCGGCTAGCTTGATGATGCTCGAACGAATCGAGCTCAACGACGAGCGAGTCCCCGATCAGGAAGTCAACGCGCCCAATGGCATCGATGTACACCTGCTGCCGAAAACCGACACCCAGGCGTTTCATGCGAAAGGCGAACGCCGATTCCGTTCCCGACTCTGAGAAACGGCCCGGGACTCCAATCTCCTTGGCCTGGTATGCGAAGCACTTTCCCAAGATGCGCTCAACTTCAAACGGGGCTACCTTCCCAAGGCGGAGGGCAGACTCGAGCACAATAAACGCCTGTTCAGCAGTTCCGCAGTGGACAGCCTCAGTCAGCGAATCCACGATGTCCAGCACGGGTGCTTTCGACGGGTTGCGGGTCCATCGGCGGTGGGATCCCACGCTCGCCTCTCGGGCCTTGCCACTTGCGAGGCGATTGTAGGTCGTGCACAAATGCGGCGGGCCAGACATTCGCGGGACCCAGAGACCATGCCGTTCAAGTGCCGAGAAGCACGTGACCCAACAGCCAAGCGTGACCGCGCGTATAGCAAGATCCTCCGTCGAAAGTGGGGTGAACGAGTAGCATCCGTACGCGACCCGCACGAGGTTTCCCTTCGCGAGAGCGCGGTTGATGGAACGCCGGGTCCAACCTGCCTCGAAAAGTTGCGCCGCACTCACAGCCTCGTGGGAAAAGTCGATTCTCATACTCCAAGGATTGAAGTTGAGAGGTATTCAAATCACAGGGGTAACGCCGCTGTTGACAACCGCAGGCTGTGAAGCGAAAGCCGCGGCAAGAGGAAAGAGTTTGCCACAGCCCCTCGCCTGCAATCCCTCACCACCCCACTTCCGCCCCCACTTCCGCCCCTCACTGCCTTCTTCCCCTCACTGCCTTCTTCCCCCGCGTCGCCTCCTCTTCCCCCGCCTCGCCCATCTTCTCCCGTTTCACTTCATGAAGAAACAGGGGCATGGCAAGGGCAGCAGCCCCGCATAACTCGAGAATTTTCATAAAGTGCGACGGCGAGGGAGAGAGGGAGCAGCGTGGGAAGGAGGAGACTGGGACGGCCCCGCGCCTCAGGGGCTGGTGGCCTAGGCTTAACCCATGACATTTGCGCAGTGGACCGAAGCACTGATCGGGGCGGTCGGTATCGAATGGTGGCGTATCCCCATCGTGGTCCTCTCCGCCGTCGTGATTTACCTCGTCTTCTACCTCCTCATCCACATTTTTGGGCCGCGCATCCTCACGGGGTCGACGAGCTTCGACGCCGCCGTCATCATCATGCTCGGCGCAGTCGCAGGCCGCGTCGTGATTGGACACCCACCCACCCTCGCCGCAGGCGTGATCGGGCTCGTCACCCTCGTTCTCATGGAAGTGATCTTCGGCGCGCTCAACACGGCACTGTCACGATCGACAAAATATCCCGCGCTTGGTCTCAACAAACGACCCGTCGTCGTCTTCGCGCACGGTAAGAAAATCGAGCACTACGCGCGGCGGGCCCGCGTCACGGACCAGGACCTCGCATTCGCGTTCCGTCGCTCCGGCATCGCTACCCGGAGCCAGGTTCAGTGCGCGATTATGGAGCCGAACGGCTTCATTAGCGTCATCCGCGAAGGGGAAAATATTGACCCCCTCCTTATCAAGGGGGTCGTGGGGCAGGAATTTGTTCTTCCCGAAGACGACTCGCTCGACTAACCCCTGCTCGCTGACGGCATAAAACGACTCCCCGCGCACCTGCCAGAGCCTTCGTACCCTTGCTGCCGTCAAGCCCTGGGGGATTCCGATGGATGACACCACGCGGGGAGTCGCCCTCAACGATACAGGCTCGCAACGTATTTCGCACAGCCACCGTCGGCCACTGTGATGTAGACGAGCCCCATTCTCGGAGCCGACCACATCGCGAAACGCGGTGGACACGGCGCGCTCCTCCTCCCCACACTATGGAGGTTCAATTCGCGACCCACGCGAACACCCCACATGGAAAGACCACGATGACCGATCATCCCCACCACTTGGGCGTGGAACCGTCGGCCCCGAGCACTGACCGACCCGCCGGTGTCCCCACCACTTCGCACGCCGCCCCCGAACAACAGCGCGCTAACCGCGGCGCGTTCTCCGGCCGCACAGCGTTTATTTTTGCGGCGATCGGCTCGGCGGTGGGGCTTGGCAACATTTGGCGCTTCCCGTACACGGCGTACGAAAACGGTGGCGGCGCATTTATGATTCCGTACCTGATCGCGCTCCTCACCGCGGGTGTTCCGCTCCTCTTCATGGATTACGCGATTGGGCACCGGTGGCGTAGTTCCGCACCTCTCGCCTGGCGGCGCATGAACCGCAAGGCCGAGGCTATCGGCTGGTGGCAGGTCAT
The DNA here is from genome assembly GCF_001807345.1 of Dermabacter sp. HMSC06F07. NCBI lineage: Bacteria > Bacillati > Actinomycetota > Actinomycetes > Micrococcales > Dermabacteraceae > Dermabacter > Dermabacter sp. HMSC06F07. The sequence goes on along the minus strand of NZ_KV788579.1, from coordinate 36,697 downwards.
GATCTGCGTAGTGATCGCGGCGTATTACGCGGCAATCCTCGCGTGGTCTGCGTGGTACTTCATCTTCAGCTTTAACAAGGCGTGGGGTGATGACCCAGGGGCGTTTTTCGGTGAGTTCACGGCGTCGGTCCCCGCTGAGACAACGGGGATTGGCTTTGATTTCGTGCCGAAGATCCTCATCGCGATGATCGTCGTGTGGGTTTTGAGCGTCGGTGTTCTTGCGCTCGGCGTTCAAGGCGGGATCGCCCGCTCGAGCACGATCTTCATCCCGCTTCTTATCGTGATGTTCCTCGTGCTCGTCATTCGTGCGGTGACTCTACCGAACGCAAGCTTCGGCCTTGATGCACTCTTCACGCCCGACTGGGGTGCTCTTACAGACGGCTCGGTGTGGATCGCGGCCTATGGGCAGATCTTCTATTCGCTCTCGGTTGCGTTCGGCATCATGCTCACCTACGCCTCGTACCTCAAGAAGAAGACCGACCTGACGGGCTCCGGCCTCGTTGTCGCCTTCTCGAACTCGGGCTTCGAGCTCCTCGCCGGCATCGGCGTGTTTGCCGCTCTCGGCTTCATGGCGGCGTCAACCGGCCAACAGGTGACCGACGTCGCGACCGACGGCATCGGTCTCGCCTTCATTGCCTTCCCGGCAATCATCAATCAGGCCCCGCTCGGTGCTCTCATTGGTGCGCTGTTCTTCGGCTCTCTGCTCGTGGCCGGCTTCACCTCGCTCATTTCGATCCTCGAAGTCATCATCGCCGCTGTGCAGGACAAGCTGGGCCTTGGCCGCGTTGCCGGCACGCTCGCCGTGGGCATCCCCATGGCGATCCTTTCGACCCTCGGCTTTTCCACGACGACGGGCCTCAACTTGCTCGACGTCTCCGACAAGTTCGTGAATTCGTTTGGCATCGTGGTCGCTGCCCTCGTGGGGACGCTCGTTCTCTCCTACGTGATTCGCGGCATCCCCGCCCTGCGCGACCACTTGAATATGTACGGCTCCTTCCGAGTGGGCGATTTTTGGTACGTCATGATCTCGGTCATCGCCCCGGCGATCCTCGCCGTCACCCTCGTGCTCGATGCGCGCGAAATCCTCGCGAACGGCTACGGCGGCATGCCCTCGTGGTTCGTCAATACGTTTGGGTGGGGCATGGCGGCGACACTCGTCGCTTTAGCCATCATCATGAGCGCAATCCCGTGGCCGAAAGCCTCCAATGCTGGCAAGCTCGACTCCGACGGCGACCCGATCGCTCAAAGCATCGTGCGCGGCAAGCCGCTTGAGGCCCCCACGTCCACGACGCAGTTCCCGCAAGAGCTTCGCGCCGACGATGACCCCGCGCGCGCCGGACTCTTCGCGCGCCTCTTGACGAAGGGAGGGAAGCGATGAATGCGTCAGCCGTTGTTTTGCTGATCGTCTCGATGCTTATGCTCTGGGGCGGGCTCGGTGCAGCGATCGTGAATCTACTGCGCCATCCCGATCTTTCTGCCGAAGACGACTAGCTCGTGTGACCTTCGACCCGTCTGTACCGAGCGATTCCGGCCCGCACATGCGCCGCGCATGTCTTTTTGGGTACACTGGAGCGCGTTGCCTTTTGTGGCGGGTATGTCCCGCCCACGGCAGCGAACTGGAGGATTCGCCTAGCGGCCTATGGCGCACGCCTGGAACGCGTGTTGGGTTCACGCCCTCAGGGGTTCAAATCCCCTATCCTCCGCTGATTGAACGGGCACCGCCTCAGCCTTCATGGTTGGGCCGGTGCCCGTTTTTCGCGCTGGGGCTCTCGCAGTTCCACCAGAACCGGTACGTAAACTCGGTGCGCGCCCCTTTCAATCACGACGAAGCGACGACCGGCGCCTGGAGTCCCGCATGTGGCACATTACCCCGCTCGACAAGATTCAACAGTGCACCGCACAGAGCGCAGAGGCGTGCTCACAGGAACCGCCCGAGCACCACTTCCCCACGAAGATTGCTGCAAGCCTCTATCTCGATGAGTTGCACGCCGAGAGTGTCATCGACCCCATTTCGGGTTTCCACATTCGTGAGCTGAGGCGTGTGCGGCCGAGGAGCGGGGCCCCCGATCGCTTCCTTCGGTCCCTCAAAGATGACCTCGACGAGAAATTTGAGGGGAGCGAGCCGGGCGAAATTAAGGGTGTAAACATGGTGACCACGGCGACGAGCCGGGTCTTACCGGTTTCGTATGGGATCTTTCGTAACGTAAGGAGCGACGGAAGCGGTACGTGGAAGCTCGTGTTCGCCGATCGCGCGGATAAGCACGTTAGGCATCGATTTTCGACGAAAGATTCCGGTGAAGGGGATCCACGCGTGACGGGCGAAATCGACGAAGCCGTTGATGCTTTCCGCGACCTGATTTACAAGGAATACGGAAGTGCAACGTGGGAGTTCCGCCCCGAAAGTACGGAAGAGTTCGATCGGGCCATTGCCGCCGACATGGCCGCCATCCTTTCGTGCGTGTACTACGTCGAGGAGTACCTCTCTCCGTTAACCTCCGGCAACGACCGCCTGTACATCGGGAGCGCGAGTTACCTCTTCAATCACCTGATTCAGTCCGACGGTTCCCTTGCAGGGCAGGTTCCCTACTTTTCCGGATTCGACGCGCGGGACATTAGCCGTCTCTTCCGCTGCTCGCCCGCCGTGCGCGATCGGTATGCGCGTATCGACATCACCGTGGCCGAAGAACCCGATGCGTACCTGCGCAGGGCGATTGGCGACCGAGCCCCCGCGTGGGCGCTTCGGAACGCTCAGGGGCGCTGGCAGTACGACGAAATCGGGGACCGCGAGCGCGGCTCGAATGTTCTCACCTCCCCCGACGATGCTTTTTCGAAGGTCATGGAGCACTTTGAGCGGCTCGAGCACGTCCAGGGGTTTGCTGCTTCCGGGGACAAGGTTCAGCGCAGTCAGTACCGACGTGCGGCCACGAGACGAGCGGAGTGGGCAAGGGATTTCATGCGCAACACCGATGCCTTCGTGCTTGCGCATAATGCGGCACGTGCACAGGCCGCGAAGAACGCGCAAGGCTAAATGTTGGGTTGGCGTAGCCGGGAAGCTGAGCCTGGCGGCATCAGCTCTTGAGGTGGAGTCCGACGGTGGCCTGGATACCGTCGGAATCGCAAACCCCGAGGTGCTTCACTCCCCCGCCGGAGATTTCACCCCGTTTGACCGGATCGCGAGGAAACTCTCTGGCGCCTAGGCCGCAAGCTCCGCCTCCTGCACACGGATGATCCGACGAAGCTCCCCTCGGGAACTGTGTCAACGTCGAACACGAAGCGGACACCCTTCGATGCTCCATACATCGCACTCCAGGTCACCCGGCTGATCGAGAGAAATCGACCCACGATTAAATCGAGGCGCGAGGGAGCACAACGACGCACTTTCCTTGCTCGATCGCGCTCTCGTGACACACAACACTCACGGTTTTAGGTTGCCCTAACTTCTTTGTTAGTGCATCCTGGATTTCTCGCGTCATAGGGCGCGAGAGATGGATCGACATCCGACGTGCACGGATGCACGCCTGCTCGGCACGTCTTCACTCCAGCATCAAAGGGATAACGTGAACCTTCGAAAGTCAGCACGCGCTGCCGTCGTTGCCTTCGCTGCCATGGCGCTCGCACTCACAGGCTGCTCAGGCCAAACCGCACGCCAAGACGACGGCAAGAAACTCTCCGTGTACGCGACGACGGGCTACCTCGCCGATGCCGTCGCGAACATCGCCCCAGACGCCGAGATCACGACGATGGTGGGCCCCGGAGGGGATCCCCACACCTACCAGCCCTCCACCCAAGACATCGAAAAAATGCGAAGCGCCGACCTCGTTTTCTGGAACGGCTTGAACCTCGAGGCCCACATGACCTCTCAGCTCGAAAGCTTCGGCGATCGTCAACTCGCTGTCGGCTCGAAGGTCCCTGAGAAGCTTCTCCTGCCGTGGCCAGAAAAGGACGACAAAGGGCGCCCGCTCCATGACCCTCACATCTGGAACAGCCCTGAAGCATGGCTCATCGCCGTTGACTCGGTTGCCGACAAGATCGCCGAGGCCGACCCCAAAAACGAAAAAACCTATCGCGCGAACGCCGAGAAATACAAGGAGAAAATTCGCGCAGCAGTGAGTAAGGCCGACGCAAAACTCGCAAAGATCGATGCGCCCCGCATCCTCGTGACGGGGCACGACGCCTTCAACTATTTCGGAAAGCATTTCGATCTCGAGGTTCACGCGACCGATTTCATCTCGACGGAAGCCAAGCGGAGCGCAAAGGAAATCGACGATCTCGCAACCCTGATCGCCTCGAAGAAAATTCCCACGATCTTCCTCGACAACCAGGCCAACCCGCAGGCCATCAAGAGCCTCCAAGAAGCGGTGCACGCGAAAGGGTGGGACGTCAAGATCTCGGATGCCGAGCTCTACGCGGATTCCCTTGGAGCGGAACCCGGGGTCGACACGTACCTGGGAGCTTTCACCCACAACGTTGACGCTGTCGCGGAGGGGCTTGGGAAGTGACGGCGCAACCCCCTGCTAAGAGTGTCGCCGCGCCCGCGTGTCGCGTCACCGACATGACAGTCGCCTACCGCGAAAATATCGTCCTCAAAGGTGTCACGCTCGAAGTGGCACGCGGCGCCTGCATGGCGATCGTCGGACCCAACGGCGCGGGAAAATCCACTCTGCTCAAAGCCATGCTTGGGCTCGTTCCACCCCTCACGGGCACGGCCGAGTTTTTCGGGCAAAGCCTCCGCGTGGCGCGTTCGCGAGTGGGGTACATGCCGCAATCTCTGAGCGTCGATTGGGACTTTCCCGCGACCACGCTCACCGTTGTGACAATGGGGACCTACGGCACTCTCGGGTGGTTTCGCCGGCCGGGGCGCCGCGAGCGTGAGCGTGCGCTCGCGGCGCTTCGCCAGGTCGGCCTCGAGGATCTGAGCACACGCCACATTAATGAGCTCTCGGGTGGTCAGCGCCAACGCGTCTTTCTCGCCCGCGCCCTCGTACAAGAGCCAGACCTCCTCATCCTCGACGAAGCATTTCAAGGGGTCGATGCGCGAAGCGAGCGTGCAATCTTTGATGTTCTTGCCGACTTCCGCTCGAAAGGGCGCACCGTTGTGCTCGTTCATCACAATCTTGCGACTGTTCGGGAGTTTTGCTCTGACGTTGCGATTCTCAATACTGAACTCATCGCATCGGGCCCCGTGGAACGCACCCTCACAGACGTAGCTATTCGGCGCGCGTATGACCTCGATGGATGTCTCTCGCGCGCCCTCGTCTCTCGCGAAGAAGGCCACTCGTGAGCATCGTCGATTTTCTTTCGGTCTACACCTACCGCACTGTTCTTGTGGGGACGAGCCTCATCGGAGCCATTGCTGGGGCGCTCGGCTGCTTCGCCTATGTGCGCCACCAGTCGCTTGCGAGCGACGTCATCTCGCATTCAGCCCTCCCTGGGGTTCTCCTCGCCTTCCTTTTTTCAACGCTTGGTCCGGGCGCCTTCATACATTCGCCACTTCTTCTCGTCATAGGAGCGGCGGTCACCGGAACGGCAGCGCATCTCGTCGCGAACATCGTCGCGTCTCGCACACCGCTCACGATCGATGCCGCGATGGCCACGACGCTCTCGCTCTTTTTCGGAACCGGTATGCTGCTCCTTCAGTTCATCAGTAAAAGTTCCCTCCCCGGTAAGGGTGGGATCGGTGCGTTTCTTTTCGGTAACGCCTCAACGCTCACGAAAGCCGACATCACCTCGAGCGCGGTAGTCGGCGGGTGCGCAATCCTCGTGACGCTCGCCCTGTGGAAAGAGTTTTCGCTGCGCGCGTTCGATCCGGAGTTTTGCACGGTACTCGGACTGAACGGCAAGGCGATCGATGCGGCCATGTTCGCCATGCTCGCGATCGCCACGGTCGCGGGGGTAAAAGCCGTCGGGCTCGTGCTCATGGTGGCTTTCGTTGTGACCCCTCCGGCGGTCGCACGCCAGTGGACCCGCGAGCTTTCCTCCATGACACTTTGCTCCGCTCTCGTTGGTGCGGGCGCAAGCAGCCTCGGCGCCTATGCATCTGTCGCGCTCGGGGAACTGCCGAGCGGACCCGTGACCGTTCTCGTGCTCGTCGGGGCTCTCGTCGTGTCACTCCTGTGCGCCCCTCGACGTGGAATCCTTGCGCGCATGGTCGCGTCTTCGACAACGCGCCGCACTTTTCGATCGTCACCCGGGCAAGGGAGGAAACCGTGAACTTCATCCTTGGTACGTGTGCCCTAGCTGTCACGACGGCACTCGCTACTGCCCTTCCCGGAGTTTTCGTCGTACTTCGCAAGAGTTCGATGATGGTCGATGGTATGAGCCATGCGGTTCTTCCAGGAGTCGTGATCGGCTATGCGCTGACGCACTCTCTTACCTCTCCCCTGCTCATCGTCGGCGCCGCAGGTGCGGGGCTCCTCGTCGTGCTCGGAAGCGAGGCACTCTCACGCACGCGCTTGCTCGCGGGAGATGCGTCGCAGGGCCTTGTGTTTCCGGCTCTTTTCAGCGCCGGCGTTCTTCTCATCTCGGTCGATTTCGGCAATGTCCACCTCGATGAACACGCGGTCTTGGTGGGCGATGTCAATCTCGCCGCATGGACACCTCTCACCATCGGCGGCATCGACGTTGGACCGCAATACCTCTACGTCATGCTCGCGGTTCTCGCCCTTAACATCGGCGTAATCGCCGCGTTGTTCCCACGATTGACCATCACCACCTACGATCCAGCATTCGCCCAATCAATCGGCGTGCGCACGGGAGCCATCAATGTGGTCTTCATGTTTCTCACATCGCTCACCGTGACGGCCGCTTTTCACGCCGCCGGCACTGTCCTGGTACTTGCCCTCGTCGTGATTCCCGCCGCGACAGCGCGGTTGTGGTCCAGAGACCTTCGAGACATGCTGATCGGAAGTGTTCTCGTCGCTACGCTCGGAACGCTCGCTGGGTTTTGGCTCGCCTACGTGCTCGGCGCGGCGACGAGTGCGGGCATGGCTGTCGTCTATGGCCTCATCTTTTTCTGCGTACTCGTCGCCCGCACGGTGCTCTCTCGGGTTCGCCCCTCTATTCGAGAACCGTGACCCACACAGCGTCAGTCGCAGTCTTGCCGAGCGCCGCTGTCCCATTCACGCCGTCGACCTCAAGGTCGAGCGTCTCGGAGAAAGGTTCCGCTTCGCGTGCACGCACAATCGCCCCAAAAGTGAGCCCTTTCCCCGCGAGGAACTGCAAAAGCGCTGGATCAGCATCCGACACTCGCTCCACTCGTGCCGACTCCCCAGCCGCAAGATTTGTGAGCTGGAACGCGGGGATCGTTTCAAGTGTTCCGTCGGGCCCTGGAATCGGATCACCGTGCGGGTCTCGTGTGGGATGCGCCAGCGCAGCGTCGATTCTCTCCACCATAAGATCGGAGACCGCATGCTCAAGCACTTCTGCTTCGGCATGCACCTCGTCCCACCCGTAGCCGAGCTTTTCGACGAGGAAGGTCTCGATGAGTCTATGTCGGCGCACCATAGCGAGGGCGAGGCAGCGTCCTTCTTCCGTGAGCGTGATTGCCCCGTAAGGCGAATGCTCCACGAGCGCCTGTTTCGCCAGTTTCTTAATGGTCTCGGATGCCGTTGCCGGTCGAACTCCCACGCGCGCGGCAATCTTCGAGGTCGTCACGGGTTCGTTCGACCACTCGCCTAGAACCCACACAGCCTTGAGGTAATCCTGCACGCTACCGGAGAGCTTCTCTACTGACACGCCACCACAGTAGCAACACAGCTCTCTCATGACCGGCTCACGGCTGAGCCGATCAAAGGCTATTCGGCCGTGCGGCACCAGTTGAGGCCGCGTGCCGTGAGGCGCGCGAGGTGGGCCTTCATCGTCTCGAGCTCACGTGCGTTGCCGGCCGAACCGGACCACACCTGCTGCGCGACCGAGCAGCCTCGGGGCCACAGGAGGTACTCGGCTTTCACCCAGTCGTGGACGTATTCGGTCCACAGTTGGAATTGCGCACCGAGCAGTTCGCCTTTGCCTTCGCCGCCAACGGCGTCGAGGAGGTCGCTGAGGCCCGCGACCTTGCTGAGCGGGAGGTTGCCGCCGATCGTGAGCGGGTGGTCCTCTCCGGAGTGCTGGCGGTAGTCGAAATACGTGAACTCCGTGGGCGCGGCGATAGCGTCGAAGCCGGCGTTCATCGCCGCCTCGACCGCTTCGGATTTGCGCCACACCATGACCGTCGTCCCCTCTGGCACGGTGCCGTCGAGCACTTCGTCCCATGCGATCACGCGGCGGTTCATGCCGAGAACGTGCGTGCACACTTCGTTCTCAAACCAGGCCTGGGCCTCGGCAGGTGTCGTTGCACCGATACGTTCCATGGTTGCGCGCGACGGTCCGTGTTCGCGCCATTCCTTACCGGGGCATTCGTCGCCACCGACGTGGATGGGCGAGCCGGGAAAGAGCGAGGCGACGTCGGTAAGCACGGCGCGGCAGAATTCGACGGCTTCGTCGGTGAGGGCGAGAACGTGTTCGGAGATGCCCCAACACGTACGCGGGTGTTCGATGGGGACACAGCCGAGCTCGGGGTATGCGGCGACGACGGATTCCATGTGCCCGGGCATGTCAATTTCGGGCACGACTTGGATGCCGAGCTTTCCGGCTCGTTCGATGAGCGCGGTTATCTCGTCGCGCGTGTAGTAGCCGCCGCATTCGATTCCATCGTGTTCCGCGACATCGTCGCAGTCGTTTTCGTCGGGCGGCGGCTGATGGCCCGCGAGGGTTCCCGGGCGCCGTGATCCCTTCTCGATGAGCTTCGGGAACCCTTCGATGGGAATGCGCCAGCCCTGGTCGTCGGTGAGGTGAAGGTGCAGCACGTTGAGCTTATGCATCGCCATGACCTCGAGGTGCCTGTAGAGGCCCTCAAGGGGAAGGAAGTTGCGGGCGACGTCGATGTGGGAGCCGCGCCAGTGGTAGCGCGGGGCGTCCTCGATCTCGACGCACGGCACGACGAGGGAGGAGGGCTCCATGGGGCCCGATGAGTAGATTGCGGGCGGAAGGAGCTGGAGGAGCGTCTGCACGGCCCATCCGGCACCGCGGTCGTCGGCGCTCTCAATCTGGATGCCCTCGGCGCTTACGCGCAGGCGGTAGGCCTCGTCGCCGAGGGAATCGTCGCGGGAGAACAGCACTCCGCCGGAGCCTTCGCACACGCGCACGCCGGCTGCGCGGGAAAGGCGTTCCTCGAGATAGTCGGCGGCATGCCCGCCTCCGGTCACGGGCAGGGGCGAGGGGAAGCTGAAGTGGCCGTCCAGCTCGCGCACGGTTGTTGGTTCGGGAATAAGGGTTCTCATGTCAGCTGCTCCGGTGTCCACGAGGTCACGATGTCATCGTTAAGAGTATCGACTGCCAGCGTCCCGATTCCACGTGCGTCGTCGCCGATCGTCACGACAAAGGCGCCCGAAGCGACAGCGGCGCGGGCTCCCGTGGGCGAGTCTTCGAAAATGACGCAATCGCGAGGGTCGGCTCCTAAGCGCCTGGCCGCTTCACGGTAGAGGTCGGGGGCGGGCTTGGGGTTCATGTGTGCACTGACGCCGAGGGCTGCGGTGAACCGCTCCTGCCAGCCGATCGCGCGCACGCACTGCTCGACGATGCGTTGCGGCGAGTTGGAGCCGATCGCGAGCGGCACCACTTGGGCGAGGCGAGACGTGAGGGCGTCGGCTCCAGGCATGGGCGCGAGGTCGACGTCGAGTCGCTCGCGGATCGCGTCTTCGAGTCTCGCGCATACGTCACCCATGCGCTCTTCGCGTTCGTCCCCTCCCCCGAATTCGTCAAGGAACGCGTTCGCGAGGTCTTCGACGGTGCCGCCTCGGTCTCCGTAGCCGCGAAAGACTCCCCCTGCATCACGCCACAGGGCAGCGGCTGCTTCGTGCCACGCCTTTTCCGAATCGAAAAGTGTGTCGTCCATGTCAAAGATGACGCCGGCAACCCGGCTCGGGAGTGTTTCCGCCACGGCCACCCTCACCACTCGAAAGCGAGGTTGCGCGTGGGGCCCACCTGCTCGATGTCGCGTAGCACTCCCACTCCTTCGGCGTCGTAGCTACCCTGGCGCACGCCCATGGCATCGAGGAGGTCCCACATGACCTGCTCGCTGTGGAGCACGTCGCGCGAGGTAAGAACCTCAGGCAAGGGCGCGCCGATGCGGTGGGTAATGAGGAAGCTGCGGCGCACTTCGACCTCGTCCTCGCCGTGGCCGCCTTCGGGTTTGTGGCCGTGGTCGGTCGTGACGGCCACGAGCCAGTCCTCGCCGAGCTGCTCGTGACGCTCGGCAACAGCCTTGATGAGGTGACGGGTGAGTTCATCGACGTGGCGGATCGCGTCCCGATACTGTTCCGATTCGGCGCCGTGCGCGTGGCCCGCGCCGTCGACGCCCTCGAAGTACACGACCGCCGCGTCGGGGCCCTCGTGGAGAAGCTTCCACGTCGCCCAGTGCGCAACGTCATCGTCCGCGCGATCCAATCCGTCCTTAAGGTCGGGGTGGAACGTCTGGTGCTGGCCCGTGCGCTGCTGGTCGAAGCGGTGCTGGAGCAGCGGGCCGAGCCCGTGGGGCGCACAGAACGCCTCCCACGTGGCCGCGGCGAGTGTGCGCGCGGCGGGGTTCGCGAAGTACACGCGCGAGAGGATGTCGGGGCGCCGCGCGAGGTCGTGACCGACGAATTCGTTCCACCACACGTTGCATTCCTCGTGGGTGGAGCCCGTGAGGATGGAGGACCAGCCGGGCGCGGAGTCCGTGGGCGGCGTCATCCACATGGGCGTGATGTGCCCGCCCGAGTGCTCGTCGCCGCGAGCAAGCCGCGCGAGCGTGGGCGCGAGATTCTTCGGGGCCTCCTCGAGCGGGAGGGTGCGGTCGAGCGGAGGGTCGTGGGGTCCGACGGCAGGCTCACCCTTATCGTTTACTGCCCGAAAACGGGGATCAGCGCCGTGATCGGGTTTCGCGAAGTGCGGATCCGCCGCAACGAATTCGGGAAGGGCGATGTCGGCCCTCACTCCGTCGAGGCATATAAGAAGAAGTTTCATGCGCGGGCCACCCTTAGGGTCACAATCTGGAATTCGTGCATCGACACCTCGTAGAGCGAGGGGTCCTCGCTACACGCGGTAAGGCCGGGCGCGACCTCCGGCGCTTCTTTTTCGCGCAGGTTCGTCGCGCGGACTTTGCTCGGCGCGGAGGCGAAGCGGACGTGGGCGATGCCCGCACGCCCCTCGGCCTCGTGGAGACGGACGATGAGGTCGCCCGAGCCGTCGTCGGCGGGCTTCACGGCGTCGATGAGAGCGAGAGTGTCGCCCTCACGGTGTTCGATGCTCGCAACGGCCGATGTTTCGAGCGCGTGAGCGGTTTCGCGAAGCGGCTGCGTCAGGCGGAGGCCAGCGGCGTGCGCGTGCGCGAGATCCGCACCACACACGAGGCTGTAGCGAAGCGTGTGCTCACCGAGATCGACTTCCGGGTCGGGCGCCGTGGCCGAGCGCAAGAGCGTGTAGCCAAACGCGACACCACCGCGACGGTCGGCGGCAGCGGCGTCAAGCACGCGGACGTCGTGCCCGTATGTTTGCGAGTTGGCGAAGGCAACCGCGTAGCCGGGTTCTTCGAGGAGCGCCCAGCGGTGGCCGCTCACCTCAAACTGCGCTTCCTGCCACGAAGTGTTCTTCGCGATCGCACGGTCGATATGCCCGAATTGGATCTCCGAACGATCCGTGCGGGCATTGAGTGCAAGCGGGAAGCCCACGCGCAGTACGCGATGCTTCTCGCGCCAATCGACATGCACCTCGAAGTCAACGGCACGAGCGTCCGCATCGAGCGTGATGCGCTGAGTGAAGGTGGAATCTCCGTGGGTGCGGCGTACTTCGACGCACGCGCGAAGCGCCGTCTTCGTCACGACCTTCACCTCGAGCGCTTCCTCAAGCACTGTTTCGCTGCGCTTGTACTGGTGCTGAAGCTCCCACGCATCGAAGCAGCTTGGGAAATCCGGGTGGACGCTGAGGGCGTTGCCCCTCTGGCCTGCGGCGAGCAGCTCGCGGCCGCCCGCGTCGAGGTCGAGAATGGACGAGACCAGACCGTTTGCATCGATCACGACCTCCACGAGGCCGTTGGCAAGCACGATATCGCTCCCGCGCGTCTCGCACGTCACCGGATTCGTGGGCGACACCTCGAGCGCACTCAGGGGAGCACTCGAAAGAGGGGCAACCTCGATGAGTGAGCAACCGTCGGAATGCTCCCACACCTCGCGGCGGGTCACGGGCGACGGGTTAACGACGGTGACCTCAGAGCCCGCGAGCGCCGCGGCCTGACCACTGTCGCCGTCGAGGGCCTCCACCGAGCCCGTGCCCCCACCCGCGCGGGAGGCGAGGAGCGAGTCGATGAGAGTTTCGATATCGGTGCGCAGCGCCTCGTACTCGGCACGCGCCTCGCGGTTGACCCAGTGGATCGACGAGCCCGGCAGGATGTCGTGGAACTGGAGGAGAAGGGCGCGCTGCCACAGCTCCTCGACCTCAGCGAGCGGGTAGTCGATTCCTCGCTCGGTGGCGAGAGCGCCGAGCCATTCGAGGACGGCGAGCTTCGCCTCGACCTCCCGGTTACCGCGCTTGAGTTCAGCGCTGCTCGTGTACACGCCGCGGTGGAACTCGAGATACATCTCGCCGCTCCACACAGGGGCGTCGGGATACTCCTCGCGCGCTTTGTCGAAGAAGCCGTCGGGGGAATCGAACTCCACGCGGGGCGCACCTTCCATGTCGGCGAATCGCCTGGCGCGCTCCACCATTTCCGCGACGGGGCCGCCGCCGCCATCGCCGTAGCCGTACGGAAGCAGCGAGCGCTTCGCACGCCCCTTTTCCTTGAAGTTCCGCTCGGCCTTGAAGACCTCTTCGGCGCTCACGATCGAGTCGTAGCAGTCCACGGGCGGGAAGTGCGTGAAGATGCGGGTGCCGTCGATCCCCTCCCACCAGAACGTGTGGTGCGGGAGCGTGTTCGTTTGGCTCCAGTTGAGCTTTTGCGTGAAGAACGTGGTCATGCCACTCAAACGTGCGATCTGCGGGAGCGCCCCCGTGTAGCCGAATGAGTCGGGAAGCCACGTGCACGTGGGGGCAACGCCAAGCTCTCGCTCCATCCAGTTGAGCCCCACGGTGAACTGACGAACGAGAGCCTCGCCACCGGGGAGGTTGGTGTCGGATTCAACCCACATGCCGCCCGCGGGGTGCCACTGACCCTTCGCAATCGATTCCTTGACGCGCGCGAAAAGCGCCGGGGCCCCGTCCTTGAGCCACGCGTAATGTTGCGCAGACGTGCACGCGAACGTGAATTCTGGGTAGTCGCTTGCAAGGGCAAGCACGTTGGAGAAGGTGCGCGCGACCTTGCGGCGAGTCTCACGCAGAGGCCACAGCCAGGCTGAATCAATGTGGGCGTGGCCAACGGCGCTCATGATCTGGGCGGAGTTGCCGGCACTGCTTGCGATCACGGGAGCGAGGTGGGCCCGGGCGGCGTCGGCCCCCTCCTGGATGCCCTGAGCATCGACGACGTCCGCGGCTTCCTCGAGCCTGCGCAGAAGGGTCGCGCGCAGTGTCGAATCCTTGGGCTGCTCCTTGAGTACGCCCCAGAGCACCTCGACGTCGAGCCACAGATGCCACACGCTCTCGTTGCGCACCACCAGGTCGGCACCACCGAACGTCCACACGGGCGTGTCCGGGCGCGTCGAAAGGTCCCCGAGGTCGGTGGGATTGTTCATGTAGTCGCCCATATTGGGGTTTGCGCCGGCCTCGATGAGGAGTTCAACGGCACCGCTGTCGTCGAGAAGCTGCTCCCCCGCCTTCGCGATGGTCGCGGGAAGCCCCTCGCCCGTCAGCGGGATCAGGCGGTTCATGGGGTTCACGCCCTTGAGCGGCGTTCCAGCGGTCGTGTAGGCGAGGCCCTCGGACTGGTTGCCTGCCCAATCACCTTCGAAGCCAAGATCGACCCGCAGGTGCACGCGCTCGCCTCTCGCCTCTGCGGGAACGGTGCCCTTCATACGGAACCACCACGTGCTCCACGCCGGGCCCCAGCGGTCACCCGAGGAGATCGGATCGTAGTTCGCTTCAGCGGCGGTCGCGAAGTCGACGGGCTCGCCGGGGGACTTCCACGCGGTGACGTCAACCGGGGCAAGGACGCGGAAGAGCTCTTTCCCTAGCCTCTCGTGGAGCCGTTCAATACGGTCCTCGACGAGCGTTGAATCATCAAACATCGCACCTGCCCCTACCTGGTTGTCACACGGCTCGGTTCCGGGTCGAGGAGCACCGAGCGGCCCCCTCGCCCTACGTTCGCACGCCAGTTCATTTGCGCGCCGGACCAAGCCTACATGGGGTCACCAAGGCGAAAAGTCTCGGTCTCACAAAATTTACTGGCCGTTAACATCGCGGGTTTCTACTAGTCGCGGAAATTGATCGCCACCATTCATCCCTACTTACGGAGTACGCAATGAACCTTTCACGTCGTTCGCTTCTGGGCGCTAGCACCCTCGCCCTCGGCCCCATCGCACTCGCTCTCAGTGGATGCTCGACGGGCAAGGGTGGGTCGAGCGGAGGAAATGACGACGCATTCGTGCTCTGGATGTGGCCCGAAGGTTACGGAGACAAGGTCCTCGACGCCGTCACAAAGGAGTTCCCGGACCTGAACCTCCGCCAAGACGTGATCGGTGGCGACTTCAAGCAGAAGCTCACGACCACCTTCAGCGCCGGCTCCGGCCTTCCCGACATCACCGGCGTCAAGGGCGAAGACATCGCATTTTTCTGCTCAAAAGCCGACTACTTCGAGGATCTCAACGAGCTCGGTGCGAAAGACATCAAGGGCACCTACCTCGACTGGAAGTGGGAGCAAGCGACAACCAAGGACGGCAAGCAGATTGGCATCCCCATCGATATCGGCCCCACCGCCCTCTTCTACCGCTTCGATGTGTTCGAAGAAGCGGGCCTGCCCTCCGAACCCGCCGAGCTCGAAGCCGCCATCCGCAGCTGGGAAGAGTACTTCGAGCTTGGCAAGGAGCTCATCGCCAAGAAGCCGGGCACCTACCTCATTCGCAACACCGCGAGCGTCTTCGGCACGGCTTGGCGCCAAGCCGGCCAGGGATTCGTCGATGAAAACGGCACCTTTATCGGCGACCAGGACCACATCAAGAAGGCATGGGACCTCGCGATCGCCGCGAACGACGCCGGTATCAACGGCGCACTCGCCGCTCAAACCACCGATTCGGCCGCCGCGGTCAACGCCGGGCGCCTCCCCGCGGACTTCGGCGCGTCATGGCACCTCGCCGACCTCATGTCCGACGCACCCGACACCACCGGAAAGTGGCACGTGTGCAAGCACCCCGGCGAGGCCGTCAACAAGGGCGGCTCCTTCCTCACCGTTCCGAAGGGAGCGAAAGACCCGAAGAAGTCCTTCGAGGTACTCTCCTTCATCCTGAACGCCCGCAATCAGGCCCTCGAATACACGAACAGCGGCAACTTCCCCGCTGCACCCGAGGC
>NZ_KV788579.1:0-21173 GCF_001807345.1 Dermabacter sp. HMSC06F07 | reverse complement strand
GGAGGTCTTCAGCGCCGCCGCCGAAACCGTGCGCCCGCTCTATGAAGACCCGAACTCCGAAACCGTGAACGCGCCGTTCTACGCGGAGCTTGAGCAGGTCGAATCGTCGAAGAAGGACCCGGCGAAGGCCTGGAGCGATGCCGTCACGGCCGCCAAGCGCATCGCCGAACAGGCCGGCCTGACACTCGCGTGATCACAGCGGCAGCACCGGTGGTGGGGCAAGCGTCGGACCATTCCGACGCCTGCCCCACCTCACGGCGCTTCCGCGATCCCGCCTCGCTTAACCACGAAAAGGTCGACTTCAGAGCGGCCTTCAAGAACATCGAGAGCATGCCACACGCGCTCGGCGCCCCACGGCGAGAGAATCGCCGCGTCCCGCGGGTCGATGAGATCCCACGCCTCAAGCTCTTCCTCCTGCAGACGCACTCGATCGCGAAGCTCCGCCTCGGGAACCACCCCGGCATCGAACACGAAGTGAACTCCCATCGGTGCGCCGTAGGCGGCGCTCGACGGCACCCAGCTCACCGAAAGGAGCCGGCCGACCGGAAGATCCAGGTTGAGCTCTTCGCGCAGCTCCCGGGCGGTGGCCTCTCGCGCGTCCTCGCCGGCATCCACGCCTCCGCCCGGCAAGAGCCAGTGGTCGCGGTAGTTCGGTTTTTCCACGAGGATTCGACCGTGCTCGTCGCGGATCACGGCCGCACCCGAGCTGAAGAGGGTAGGCAGCTGCTGGTAGAAGTAGGGGTTCGGGAGGAGGTCGCTCATGCCTCCACGGTAGCGAGGCGGCCTGAGCCCGGTCAGGGTCGGCATGCGCCGGCAACAGTTCTCGTCGATGCTCGTCGAGGTCACCTCGCCCAGTGCACCGCTCTCGTGCCGCATCCCGCACGCCACCCCGGGCCACATAATCTGTATACAGATCTTTTCGATGACAAAAGCCTGTCCCGTCAATTTGCAAAAGACACCCAAAGCCGCGCATCTAATGCGATTACAGTCGACGCGCTCTCGGGCACGAGCAGCCGCCCGCACACCGCGCACTGCGCGCGGGCAAAGTCCCCCGCTCGCGCGCTATACTCGAACGGGCAGCGGAGCCAGCGAATTGGGGCACCGCGGCCCTTCCCGCCACCGTCGGCGGGGCACACACAATTCATAACCCCAACCGTGTGGATAGCTTTATATCCCCGCGAATATTCACATCATCAATACCCGGAAGTAAGGTTCAGTGCTCCGTGTTCGCGACGGCTGCGGACTCAGTAGCTCCTATAACCTCACGCTTTCCGAATTACGGAGTTTTCCATGGATATCTCACGCCGTTCGCTTCTGGGCGCCAGCGCGCTCACCCTCGGCCCCGTCGCTCTCGCCCTCACGGGCTGCTCCACCGGTAAATCCGGCTCCACCTCGGGTGGCGGCAGCGACAAGGACTTCGTTCTATGGACCTGGCCCGAGGGCTTCAGCGAGGACACCCTCAAGGCCGTCAAAGAACAGTTCCCCGACATCAACTTCCGCCAGAATGTCATCGGTGGCGACTTCAAGCAGAAGCTCACGACCACCTTCAGCGCCGGCTCCGGCCTTCCCGACATCACCGGCGTCAAGGGCGAAGACATCGCCTTCTTCCTCTCGAAGACCGACTACTTCGAGGATCTCAACGAACTCGGCGCGAAAGACATCAAGGGCGACTACCTCGACTGGAAATGGCAGCAGGCCACCTCGAAAGACGGCAAGCAGCTCGGTATCCCGATCGACATCGGCCCCACCGCCCTCTTCTATCGCATCGACGTGTTTGAAGAAGCAGGACTCCCCTTCGAACCAGCCGAACTCGAAGCCGCGATTCGCGAGTGGGACGCCTACTTCGAACTCGGCAAGGAACTCATCGCCAAGAAGCCTGGCACCTACCTGATCCGCAACAGCGCCGGCATCTTCAGCACCGCCTACCGCCAAAGCGGCAAGGGCTTTATCGATGAGAACCAGATGTTCATCGGCGATCAGGACCACATCCGCAAGGCCTGGGATCTCTCGGTCAAGGCGAATGCTGCCGGCATCAACGCCGCCCTTGACTCGCAGACCGCTGACTCCGCGGCAGCTGTCAACGAAGGGCGCTTGCCCGCCGACTTCGGCGCGTCGTGGCACCTCGCCGACATGAAAGTCGACGCCCCCGAAACTGCCGGCAAGTGGCGCGTGTGCAAGCACCCTGGTGAGGCCGTCAACCAGGGCGGTTCGTTCCTGACTATCCCGAAGGGCGCGAAGGACCCGAAGAAGTCGTTCGAGCTCATCTCCTTCATTCTCAACGCGAAGAACCAGGCAGTCGAGTACACCTTCAGCGGCAACTTCCCCGCTGCACCCGAGGCGCACTCGATGCCCGAGGTCGACGGTGCCGTCGAATTCCTCGGCGGCCAAAAAGCCGCGGAGGTCTTCAGCGCCGCCGCCGAAACCGTTCGCCCGCTGTATGAAGACCCGAACTCCGAATCGGTCATCGCACCGTTCACTGCAGAGCTCGAACAAATCGAATCGACAGGCAAGGACCCTGAAAAGGCGTGGAACGACGCGGTCACGGCCGCTAAGCGCATCGCCGAACAGGCCGGCATCAAGGTGAAGTAACAGATATGAACAATCCCCAACCCCGGCCACTCGGGGCGCGCATCAAAAAGGCGCTGCCGCAATACCTGGCCATCTCGCCGTACTTTTTCTTCTTTTTCGTGTTCGGTGCGATGCCGGTCGTTTTCACGATGGCGCTCGCGTTCACGAACTGGTCGGGGTTGGGCGACTTCGACTTGATCGGCTTCACCAACTTCAAGTACCTGGTCTCCGATCCCCTCTTCTACAAATCCCTCGTCAACACCCTGATTCTGTGGGTCATGGGCACTGTGCCGACCCTCGTTCTCGCGACGATCCTCGCCCTCATGCTCAACTCGACCCTCAGGTTCTCGACGACCTACAAGGTCATCTACCTGATCCCAAACATCACGTCGATGGTCGCGATGGGTATGCTGTTCAGCTCGATCTTCTCGAGCCAATTCGGTATCGCAAACGCCATCATCAACGTCTTCGGTTTCGAGAACATCGCGTGGCTTCAAACCGAATGGGGCATCAAGATTGCGATCTCATGCCTCACGACCTGGGCGTTCGTGGGCTACAACGCGCTGCTTATCCTCGCCGGCCTCCAGGCGATCGATAAATCCCTCTACGAAGCCGCCGCACTCGACGGCGCAAACTCGTGGCAGATCTTCTTCCGCATCACCCTCCCCCAGCTGCGGCCGATCATCCTGTTCGTCACCCTGATGTCGACGATCGGCTCACTCCAAAGCTTCACCGAATCGCAGGTGCTGACCTCCTCAAACTCCGGAGGTGCAGCAAGTGCGGGCGGCATCAACAACTCTGGTCTCACCATGGTGATGTACTTCTACTCGGTGGCCTTCCAAGAGAACCGCTACGGCTACGGCGCCGCGATTGCGTGGGGCGTTTTCGTTGTCGTCATGTTCTTCTCGATCATCAACTGGCTCGTGACCCGCGAGCGCAAGGACTAAGGGGCGCCTCGACATGACAGCTCAGACTCATACGGACACGATTGTTCGCCGCCGCAAGCCGATCCGGATCACCACGATCCTCAAATACATCGCGCTCACGGCGGGCGCGCTCGTCTCGTTGTTCCCGTTCTACTGGATGTTCATCCTCGCGACCCACCCGTCGTCCGCGATCTTCAAGTTCCCGCCGGATGTGCTTCCCGGTGATCGTCTCGGCACCAACATCGAGACCATCACCTCGAAGATCAACATTTGGGCGGCAATGGGCAACACCCTGGTCGTGGCCCTGTCCGTGACGGTGCTCGGGCTCTTCATTTCGTCGATCACCGCATTCACCTTCGCAAAGTTCGAGTTCCCCGGCAAAAAAGGCCTCTTCCTCATCATCATGGCCACGTTCCTTCTGCCGGCCCAGCTCGCGAGCATCCCGCAGTTCCTGTTCATGAGCAAGCTCGGTTGGACCGGCGACCTCAAGGCCCTGATCTTCCCGTCGCTCGCGAGCGCGTTCGGCGTGTTCTGGCTTCGCCAATACGCAACGAACTCGGTCTCAACCGAGTTGCTCGAGGCTGCCCGCATCGACGGTTGTGGCTTCCTGCGCCAGTACCGCCACGTGTGCCTCCCGCTCATCAGGCCGGCCCTCGCCTTCCTCGGCATGTTCACGTTCATCGGCGCATGGAACGACTTCATGTGGCCCCTCATCGTGCTCACGAACCCGGATAAGCTCACGCTCCAGGTCGCATTGAGTCAGCTCAAGACAGCCCACGGAAGCGACTACGGCATGCTCATGGCCTCGGCCCTGATCGCGGTCGTGCCGCTCATCATCGTGTTCATCATTGGCGCGAAGCAGTTCATTGCGGGTATCGCCGAGGGTGCGGTGAAGTCCTAGCCCGCTCCTTCATGAGCGGGGGCAATCCCTCCCTCGGCGCTCAGGCTTTGCGGGTTTCGACGTTCGCGCCGCCAACGAGTTCGGCAAGCTTCGCGTCGTACCAGGCCGCTGCCTGTTCCGGCGTTTTGTCGCCCACCATCACGGTGTCCATCGCGTCCTGGATAGCGGAGGACACCTCGGGATAGACCGCGAAGGCGGGCCGGTAATGGGCGCCCTCGAGCATGTCGGTGAAGAATCCGACGGTTGGCGAATAGCCCCTGTACTCCTCGTTTTGCGCGACGTCCCTCCTCGTCGTGAGCGTGCCTCCCGAGATGTTGCGCTGAACCTGGTGCTCGAGGCTGCATAGCTCCTTGACGAGTGCGAACGAGAGGTCGCGATCACGCGCGTGCGTGGGGATCGCCCAGCCCCAGCCTCCCGCGAGAGTTGTCGATCCGGGGGCTTCGCCGTGCTGGGTGGGCATGAAGGCGACACCGACGTCATCGGGCCACGTGGGCCAGGGGGCGAGGCTGCCTTCGGCCCAGAGGAATGAGATCCACGATCCATCGATGAGGATGCCGAGCTCGCCCGCGGGGAACATCGTGGCCTGCACGGCCTCCATGAGATTCGGGTCGAAGTGGCGGGCTGCGGGGAGTGTGAGCCCTTCGTCGAACTGGCGCTTGTAGAACGCGAGCGCGTCAATGAAGCCTTGCGATCGCGCGACCCATTTCTTCGTCTCGGGATTGTAGAGCGTGTCGTTCGTGCCGTAGAGGAGCATCTCGAGGCCCTGCATCGAGGCTGATTCGCCCTGCGCTTTTCCGCAGTACATGAACATGCCGGTCGCGCCGATGTCGGCGTCGCGGATCACCGCGGCGGTTTCGGCAATGTCGTCCCACGTGCTCGGCTGCCACTCGGTGGGAAGTCCCGCCTTCTCGAACACTCTCTTGTGGTAGTAGATGCCGCGCGTATCGGTCTCGGTGGGAATAAGGTGCACGCGCCCCTCGGGGTCCTTGGCAGCCTCCTTGGAGGCCGGGTAGAAACTCTCCCAGGCCTCCCACGCGTCAACGAGATCATCGATCGGTTGAAGGTAACCGGCGGCGATGTCGGACTGGAGAATGAAGGAGTCTTCGAACACGACGTCCGGGCAGCTGCGTGGCGAGGACATAAGCAGCTCATTTTTGGTGAAGTAGTCATTCGCCGCGGCCACGATCGGCACGAGTTCGACCTTCACCTCCGGGTGTTTCGCGGTAAAGCTCGCGGCTACTCCCGTCAGCCACTGCTCGAGGTTCCTGTCTGATCCGAACTGTTGGAACGCGATCCGCAGCGTCGAGGCGTCGCGTTCGCTCGCGCACCCGGTCAGCATCGATAGCGGGAGCGTTGCCGCTACACCGCCCGTCACCGTGAGGAAGTTTCGGCGCGACGGCCGGCTCGTGACTTTCACGGCGTGGTGCATGATGGCGGTCCTCTCGTTCGCGGGCCACCGGAGTGCGTGGCTAAGCTGCCCCGTACTCCAGGCGAGGGGGCCGGGGAGGTCCCCCGTAGCCTATCGATAACCGGGCTGTTCGCAGAGCTCTCGCCGGGTCGCGGGCGCGCGGCCCCTACGCCGCGGCGCTTCACTCACCCCTTAACCGCGCCGTCTTCCACTCCCTTGAAGAAGAAGCGCTGGAACACGGCAAAGAACAGGATGATCGGCACGAGCGCAATCATGGTGCCCGCGGCGATGACGCGCGGGTTGGAACCGAAGTTTGAGTTAAGGTACTGCATGCCCACGGTGAGCGTGTATTTGTCGGGATCGCTCAGCACGAGCAGCGGCCACAGGAAGTCATCCCACCCGCCGATGAACGCGAAGATCGCGACGACGCTTGCCATGCCCCGCACGTTCGGCCACACCACTCGCGTGATGATTTGCCACGTATTCGCGCCGTCGATCACGGCCGCGTCAAGGAGCGCCGGCGGGATCGATCGGCACGCCGCCATCATGAGAAGAACGTTGACAGCGCCGATGAGGCCGGGAAGGACGACGCCCGCGAGCGAGTCGGCGAGGCCAAGCGACTTGATCGTGAGGAACTGGCTCATGAGGGTCACTTCGCCAGGCAGGAGAAGCGTCGAAAAGAGAATCCCGAGCGCGATTTTCTTGCCCTTGAACTGCAAGCAGCCCAGGGCGTAACCGGCGATCGTCGAGAACACGACATTCGCTATCGCGAGCGTCACGGCAACGATAAGCGAGTGCCAGGCGTAGCCGAGGATCGGCACAGTGTTGGCAACCTCGACGTAGTTGTGGAGCGTGAAATCACTCGGCAGAAGCGACGGCGGGAACTGATAGATCGGGTCCTTCGGGCCTTTGAAACTCGTGCTGAGCTGCCACAGGAACGGCCCCACCGACACGAAGAACATCGCGACGAGCAGAATGTAGCGCACGATCAAACCGGCAAGCGTCGGCTTATTAAATCCCCCGGATTCCTTGCTGCGCCACGGGCGATTCGTGTTGCGGTAGGTGCGGGAAGAGGTTCCGACGGCTTCCGGGTTCACGTTGCCGGCTCCGGTTTCGAGAGTGGACATTCCGATCAGTTCCTTAGTGCGCGTTCGAGTCTGGCCGGTTGTTGAGGTAGGCCACGAGGATGAGCGGCCCCACCGTGAAGAGGAAGAGGAGCACGGAAAGCGCCGAAGCGTATCCGAGCCTGCCGTTGAGGCCTGAGCCGACCTGCTGGACGAGCATGACGAGCGAGGATGCCTCGCCACCTGGACCGCCCGAGCCTTTCGAGAGCACGTACAGTTCGGAGAACACGCGCATGCCGCTCACGGTGATGAGGGCGCTCACAAGGAACATTGCGCCGCGCACGCCGGGCACGGTGACGGACCAGAAGCGGCGCCAGGCGCTTGCGCCGTCCATGGCTGCGGCTTCGTGGAGTTCGGTGCCAACGTTGGCGAGCGCCGCGAGGTACACGACCATGTAGTACCCGAGGCCTTTCCATACGGTGAGGACGACGGCCGTGAAAATGAGGCCCCATCGCGAGGCGAGGAACGGCAACGGGCCTTGAACGAGGCCGAGGAATTGCAGGGTTTCGTTGATGACGCCGCGTGAGTCGAAGAGCCACTGGAAGATGAGGGCCACGACAACAACCGAGGCGATGACGGGGAAGTAGAAAGTAGTTCGGAAGAACGAGATGCCGGGGATCATGCGATGCACGAGGAGAGCGAGCAAGAGCGGCAAGAAGGTCAGGAGGGGGACGCACGCGACGGTGAAGGCAAGCGTCGTTCCGAGCGATGTCCACACGCGCGCATCGCTGAAGAGCGCCGCATAGTTGTCGAAGGCGACGAAGGTTCCGCCCGTGAGCGGGCGCGCATTCGTGAAGCTCAGGACGACCGTGTTGACGAACGGCCACAGAGCAAAAACGGCAACCCACACAACTGCGGGGCCTACGAGGAGCCACGGGACGTACCACTTGTATGAACGCACGCTACTTCTTTCCTTCCAACGGTGCGGCGTGAAGGGGCCGGGCGAGGCCCGAGGGGCTTCACCCGGCCAGGGGTGTCAGCTGAGCTGATCGTTGCCGTACTTCACGGCTGCGTCGAGCGCCTCTTTAGCCGTGATGTCGCCGCGCATGGCGAGCGCCATCTGCTGCCCCATGTTGGTCTTCATGTCTTCGGTCCACATGACGTTCGTGGGGTCGACAGCGGTCTTCATCGACTCGGCGGCCAGCTCAACTGCTTTGTTCTGCAGCTCGATGTCCGACTTCTCGGCGAACTTGCTGGGGTCGGCTGCCGCTTCTTTCGTGCCGGGCAAAAAGCCCTGTGCGAGCTTGACGAACTCGATCTGGTTTTCGGTGTTCGTCGCGAACTTCGCGAAGGCGAGTGCTGCGGCAGGGGCCTTCGACTTTGCGGAGACGGCGATGCCCTGTACGAACAGAGGCGGCTGCCCCATACGCTTCGTCACGACCGTCTTCTCGATGAGGCCGGGGTTATCGGTCTTGAGCTCGGTCGGGTAGCTCGAGGTCGCCGTTGTCCACAGAACCTTCTCCTGCTTGTACAGCTGGGCGTTACCGGTGTAGTTATCGCTCAGCACCTCGACCGGCATGGCCTTGGCTTTGTACAGCTCCACGTATTTCTGCAGGAAGTCGACGTTTTCGTCGGTGTTGAAGTTGAACTTGCCGTCGTCACCAGAGGTGATGATGATTTCGGGGAGCGAG
The DNA here is from genome assembly GCF_001807345.1 of Dermabacter sp. HMSC06F07. Taxonomy (NCBI): domain Bacteria; kingdom Bacillati; phylum Actinomycetota; class Actinomycetes; order Micrococcales; family Dermabacteraceae; genus Dermabacter; species Dermabacter sp. HMSC06F07. Next base: position 12,615 of record NZ_KV788579.1, on the reverse strand, counting down.
GAGATGATCGGGGCGGATCCCCCCTGCTTGGCGGCTTCCATGGCCAGGTCGTAGAGCTCGTCGAAAGTCGTGGGCAGCGAATCTTCGCTCACGCCGAACTTGCTCAGCGCATCGATGTTCCACCAGGACATGTCGGTACCGAGGTACCACGGGTAGCCGTAGCTGCCGTCGATGCCCGGCATTTCGTAGGCCTTGACGCCGCCCTCGACGTACATGTCTTTGAGCTTGTCGTCGGCCTTCGCGAGGTCGAGAAGCATGCCGTTCTTTGCGAGTGAGTACGCGAAGTTCGGCGGAACGTTGACGACGTCAGGGAGCGCGCCGGAGTTTGCCTGGCCGAGGAGCTTATCCTCGTAGCCTTCGCCGGGCTGATCCATCCACTTGACTTTGACGCCCGGGTTTTCTTTTTCGAACCTCGCGACGAGGTCTTCAAAGTAGGGGCTGAATTTTTCGTTCTTGAGCGACCAGGTCTGGAACGAAATCTCGCCCTCGACCTTGCCTTCTTTGGCTTCCTTGGCGGCGTTATCCTGTTCGGCGCTGCCGCCGCCACCGCTCAGACCGCATCCCGCGAGGGTGAGCCCCATGAGCCCGACGCCTGCACCGAGAACCGCGCGACGAGTTGTTTTCATTGCCGTGTACCTCTTCCTTGAGATGTCGTGAGCGGCACCAGACCGGTGATAACTAAACCGCTAAAGTTGAGTGTACACGCCTCCTCAGCCACACGAAAGACTGAGGGCCCGCAAGCAGATCGCTCTGCCCGCGGGCCCAAACCCCCACAGCCCCTATGGAATCCAGTTAAAAGCGGGCGCGAAGGGTCACAATCTGGAACGGTCGGGCCGCGATCGTGATCCGGTCGCCGTCAGCGCGCTGGGCCTGGTAGTGCAGCACCGACTCCTCGGTCAGCTCACGCTCGAGAAGATCCACAGCGACAATCTCCTCAGCGCCAGGCACCACAACGACGCCCTCGCCGCGCCTCCCCTCGGACTCGTATAGGCGCACGATCAGATCGCCCGACTGGTCCTCGGCGAGTTTGAGCGTCTGGAGGCGCAGGGAGGTCCCCTCCCCCTCGATGCGCGCAAGCGCAGCGTCCACGAGGTCGTGATCGACATCGCGCGGCACCTGATTGAGTCGCGTGCCCTCGTCGATTGCGTCGGCAATCGACGCACCCGGAACGAGCGAATACCGCATCCGGTACTGCCCCTCCTCAGCGCGCGGATCGGGGAACTCGGCCGCGCGGATCACGGTCGCGCGCACGATCGTGGTCGTGCCGCCGTCGCTCTCGCGGAGGCATCGGCGCACGTCGTGGCCGTACGAAGAGTCGTTCGCCAGCGCGACGGCCGAGCCGGCCCGATCACCCTCGTGCACGCGCACCCAGCGGTGCGCGCACGTCTCGAAGCGACCGAAGTCGTCGAGCGTGTTGACGGGGATGGGGCGTTCGATGTGCCCGAACTGGATCTCGCTCGCCATGTGCGCCGCGCGCAGGTCGAACGGGAGCGCGAGCTTGAGAACCTTTTTGCGCTCGTGCCAATCCACGTCGAGCACGACCTCGAGCCCCTTGGCGCCGGGCGCGAGCACGTATGTGAGCACAATCCTCGAGCCGGTCCCGTTAGAGGGCGCGCCGGGGTACGGACGCTCCTCGGTGCGCACGCCCTCCGTGCGGGTCTCGTAGGTGGCGCGCACGTGCACCGCCTCGCCTTCGCGCTCAACACTCACGGGTCCGACGGCTGCCAGGTCCCTGCCAATGCGCCGATAAAACTCGTCGATGTCCCACGAATCCCACGCGTTGGGAGTATCGCGGTGAAGCTGGAGCAGCGCGCCCTTCGCGCCGGGAGCGATGAGCTCGCGTCCGCTTTCGCCGGCGCGGAGACTCACGAGGTGGCCGTCGGCGTCGATCGTGGCGGACACGTGGCCGTTGCTGAGGGCGAAGCAGCCGTCGGACTCTTCGCACGTAACCTCGCCCGCGGTTTCACCATCGCCGCTGCTCTCCCCCGCGCCCGTGTCCTTTGCCCTCGCGATTGCCTCGAGGGCTTTCTCGACGAGTTCCTCGCCGCGCTCCGCGATGCCCTCGTAGTTGTGTTCGGTCTCCTTGTGCACCCACGCGATCGAACTGCCGGGGAGGATGTCGTGGAACTGGAGGAGGAGGACCTTTTCCCACAGCTCGTTGATCTCCGCATAGGGGTACTCGAACGAGTCATCGAGGCGTGCGGCGAGCGCGCTCCATTTCTCGACGTCGTGCATGAGCGCCTCACTCCGGCGGTTGCCCTGCTTACCGCGGATCTGTGACGAGTACGTGCCGCGGTGCAGCTCGAGGTACAGCTCACCGTTCCAGCGTGGCGCATCGGCGTATTCGGCGCGGCTGCGCTCAAAGAATGCCGTGGGGCTCGAGAACTCGACCTTCGGCGAACCCTCGAGGTTCGCGGCCCGGCGGCCCGCCGCGAGTTGCTCGCGCGTGGGGCCGCCACCGCCATCGCCCCAACCGGTCGGGCTAAGCGCGATGTGGCTGCGGCCCTTGTCCTTGTAGTTCTTCTCGACGTATGCGAGTTCTTTGCCGGTGAGCTGGCAGTTGTAGGTGTCGGCGGGCGGGAAGTGCGTGTACTGGGTCGTGCCGTCGATGCCCTCCCACCAGAACGTGTGGTGCGGGAACACGGAGAACTGGTTCCAGCTGACCTTTTGGGTGAGGAAGTTGGTGTTGCCCGCGGCGGCGCAAATTTGCGGAAGCGCGCCCGAATATCCGAAGGAATCGGGCAACCAGGTTTCTGTGGTTTCGAGCCCAAACTCGCGCAAGAAGAAGCTCTTACCTTGAATGAACTGCCGGGCCATTGCCTCGGAGCCGGGCATGTTCGTGTCGGACTCGACCCACATGCCACCCACGGGAATGAAACGGCCGCTCGCGACGTGCTCCTTGATGCGCTCGAACAGTTCGGGGTAGAAATCTCGGATCCACTGGTACTGCTGCGCCGATGAACACGAGAACGTCAGGTCGTCGTAATGCTCGAGGAGCCAGCACACGTTGGAGAAGGTGCGCGCGCATTTACGCACTGTCTCGCGCACGGGCCAGAGCCACGCGGAGTCAATGTGGGCGTGGCCGGTCGCGATCACGGTCATCGCGGAGGCATTGGCGGGCTTGTCGAGTTCGCGACGCAGCACCTCGCGCGCGTCGTGAGCCGTCGAGTGCAGATCATCCGGGTCGGCGACGTCGAGCGCGTCGTCAAGGCAGCGGAGGATGTCCTGGCGGCGCGTGCTGTCCTCGGGGAGTTCATGCATGAGGCCGTTCAGCGCAACGACATCCTGTTCGAGCTCCCAGATCGTTGTCGAGCGCCACGCGAGGCGAAGTTCCGTGAGGCCGTAAATCGGGTCGTCTCCCGCGCTCTCCCACTCACCGAGCTTCGTCGGCGCGAATGTCCAGTCACCTGCGACGTTGGGGTTGGCGGCAAGTTCGAGGTAGTACTCGAAGCTCGTGGTGCCGGGTTCGAGCGTGAGGTACTGGTTGTAGGGATTGACCGCCTTGACGGTGGTGCCGTCGGTATTCCAGATGAGCGCCTCGGCTTGGAAACCCGGCATGTTCGTAAACGACAGGTTGAGCTGGAGTTCCACGTCGCGCTCGTCGTCGCTCGCCCATCCTTCGGGGACCTCGCCCGTGACGTGCAGCCACAGCGTTGACCAGGGGCGGCCCCAGCGAGCGCCGACCTCGATGGGGCTATAGGTCTGCGCTTTCGCTTCGTCGAAGGGAACTGGCTCGCCGGGCACTTCCCACGCTTCGATCGAGACGGGCGCGGTATCGAGGTGGCGCCTCGCGGGGAGTTGTTCAGCGAGGAACCGTCGGACCCGGTCCTCGCTGTGCGCGCGGTTGTTGAACATCGGTTGGCCTTTCGTCGAGGGTCTGCTGCGCGTTCGGGTTGCGGGCGGGCACGGTCGTGATCGGCGTGTGGCGAACGACGGTGCTCGCGCTATCCGAGCTCGAGGCTTCGGTACTCTCCACGGCGAGCGAAGTCCATCCATTCGCCGAAGACATCGGATCCTGTATTGGTGAGGGAGCGGTTCGAGCCATCGGCCTTCAGCCCTTCCACGATCACGCTCGGCGTCGAGGTTGGGGTCGTGGCAAGCTCGCCGGCTTTCTCGAGAGCGATGAGGTCGCGGAGGCGCTCGCCCGCGGGTTTCACCACTCCTTCGGAATCGATGAGACCCAGGCTATATTCCAGATCTGGGAAGTCGGCAAGCGCTCTCGAAACATCGTGGGAGCACCACCAGGTGATACCCGAGAGGTTTCGGTACCCACACGCTGCGCGAACGGTTCCCTCGAGGAAATCGGCGGCGTTCTCGGGGCTCACCCACGGCGTTGGCGCGCCCACTTCCTGGAGCCACACGGAGCGGTCCGACGGTTGCCCGCTCACCCTGTGCCAGAGGTCTGCGACTTCGAGCAGGTAGCGGGCGAAGTGGGGAAGCTCGGGGGCATCGACGCCGTAGCGCTGCGCCGCGCCGCCGAAGATCCACGAGTGCACGGTTGTGGAGTCACCAAGTTCAACGGCCGCGCGGGGAGTGAAGGGGTGAGCATCGACGAACCAGGTGTCATCATCAAAGCAGTGGTGGTGTGCTCCCCTCGGGAAGGCCCCGCGCACCTCGGCGAGCAAGCCGTCGAGCCAGGCGTAGGCCTCGCTCGGGGAGATCTCGTGGCGTTCGGGGTGCCGTGGGGCGGCGAACTGACCGATCTCGTTGCCGAGGGTGAGGCCCGAGACATGTGTGCGGGTGGAAAGCTCGGCGGCAAGGGTGCGCGCGAGGGCGCGCTGGCCGTCCACGACGTCGGCGTCGGTGAAAATGTTGCGGCGATGCCACGTACTCACCCACGAGGGGAGGAAGTCGAAGCTCGACAGGTGACCTTGGAGGAGATCCACGGAGACCGTGAGGCCCGCGTCGCCGGCGGCGTCGGCGACGGCGAGGACGTCATCGATGGCTTTCGAGTCGATGAAAGTGCGATTGGGCTGCAGGAGCGGCCACAGCGGGAAGATGCGCACGTGGTCGAGGCCGAGATCGGCGAGGGTCGCGAAGTCGTTGTCGACCGAGCCGAGATCGAGGTTCGCCCAGGAGTGGAACCAGCCTTTTCGGGGGGTGTAGTTCGCGCCCCACGCGTGCTGTTGATTCATCGCGTCACCTCGTTGTCGCTGGATACCCATGCGCTCACCTAAAGCGCTTTAGCTCAAAAGGTATCATGGACTGCATGGCCCGCCCCACCATCGCCGATATCGCCCGCACCGCCGGTGTCTCGAGTACCGCCGTGTCGTTCGCGCTCAACGGGCGTCCGGGAGTCGCCGAACCCACCCGCGAAAAAATCATGGCGATCGCCCACGACATGGGGTGGACCCCAAACAGTGCCGCTCGAGCGCTGTCCACTTCGCGCGTCAACGCGATCGGCCTCATCATCACGTCGTCCTACGCCGAACTCGCGCGAGACGCCTTCTTTCTCCAGCTCATCGCGGGCGTCGAGCACGCACTCTCGTCGAGCCCCGTCGCCCTCGTCCTCAAAATTGTCGAGAACTTCGAGGATGAGCTCACGGCGATTCGCCAGTGGCACGGCGAGTCCCGCATCGACGGGCTCATCCTCGTCAACCCTCGCCCCGACGACCCGCGGCCTGCGCTTACGAACACGCTCGGCGTTCCCACCGTCTTCATCGGCAAGCCCGGAACGAACGAGCCGTTCTCCTCCGTTTTCATCGACGACGCTCTCGTCATGGACACGCTTATCGAGGACCTCGTGGCCCACGGAACGCGCCGCATCGCCTACCTCCATTCGCACGCCCGCTACAGTCACGGCGAGGCTCGCCTCAAGGCCCTCAGGCGCAGCCGCCCGGGGATCACGGCAATTGAGCACGGCATCCCCTTGGGCGAGCTCGACGACACCTGCGCGGCCATTCGCGATTTCGCCTCGATGCTCGACCTCACGGCCGCGACGACGTTCGTGTGCGAGAGCGAGGACCTCACTCTCGCGACCCTGCGCGCACTCAGCGACCTCGATGTCGCCGTCCCCGCAGACGCGGGCGTCGTGTCGTGGGAATCGACCCCGGGCCTCACGCTCCGTACCCCTGCGGTCTCGACGCTCGAGCGAAGCCCCGCCGAGATGGGAAGCGCCGCGGTGGAAGTCCTCCGCGACATGCGCGACAATCCCGGGCCCGAGCCCCGCACACGCGAACTCGCGTGCCCGCGCCTTCACGCGCGCGACACTCTCCCGCCGCGCGTCGAGAGCTAGAGAAGCGGCTCGGCCACGAGCGACGGGCGAGAGATCCCCGCAACGTCGAGGGCAAGCTCGCAAAACATCGCATTGGACCACGAGAACCACTCGCGCGTGAACGCCGTGGGATCGTTGCAGTCGACCCCTTCGTGCATATAGCCGGTTCCACCGGTCGTCGCGAGGAGCAACTCGAGAATCGCCCGCTTCTCGTCGATGTGGGTCGAGGTGAGCCCCTCGATGGATTTCGCGATGGGCCACACGTAGCCCTCGGGCGTATGCGGGGAGCCGACTCCCGCGAGCGCCGATCCCTCGTAATAGAACGGGTTGGCGGTGCTCAACACGGCCGCGCGTGTCGCGAGATACAGCGGGTCCTCGGCATCAATCACGCCCAGATACGGGAGAGACAGAAGCGAGGGGACGTTCGCGTCATCCATGAAGAGGGCTTCACCGGAACCGTCAACCTCGTACCAGAACCGGGCACCCCCCTCATCGCGCGTGATTCCGTGCACCTCAATCCCCTTGAGGATCCCCTCGCGTACGAGGTCGGCACGCTCGCCCAGGGGCAGACGTCGGACCCCTTCACCCTGCTCCCCCGGCGCCTCGCTAAATCCGGCCGTCGCGCATGCCTCCACGAGCGCCGGCACGGCCCTGAGAGCGGCGGCCATGAAGAGGTTTCCCGGGATGTTGTAGCCGAGTGCGCACGCGTCATCGCTCGGGCGAAAGCCCTGCCAGACGAGCCCACACGGTTCAGTGAGCCGCCCGCGCCCCTCGCGCACGAGCGTGTCGGTGGGCGGGCAGTCGCGACGCACGAACGTGTACGCCGAGCGTTCTTCGTGGTGGGTTTCGGTTTCGAGGACCTCGAGGACGGCCTCAAGGGCTGGGAGCGTGTCGGCGGTGATCCAGGATGTGTTGCCGGTTGCGAGCAGGCGCGCGGCGAGGTCAATCGGGTAGGCGAGCGAGTCAATCTCGAACTTGCGCTCCCACACCCACGGGCTCGGCTCGGGTTCGTCGTCATCCCAGCGGTTTGAGTTGGCTTCCTCGTTAAAGGCGTTTGCGTACGGGTCGATGAGAATCATGCGCCAGTGCGTCGCGAGCAGGCCGCCGATCAGGTCACCGAGGGTTTCGTCCTCGCCGACCAGGCGAAGCAGTGGCGAGAGTTGCGCGCACGAATCTCGCAGCCACATCGCGGGGATGTCGCCCGTCATCACGAACGTGTCCCCCTTGCCGCGGCAACGAACCGTCGTGCGGGCGGTGTTGTCAAGGAATCGCACCACGGCCTCGGCGACGTCCTCGTCAGCAGCGTCGCGCACGCGGGCAGACACGCGTTCAAGGAGTTCAGGGGCGAGTTCAATGCCTTGGGGGTGGGGGGTTCCGACGGTGGCAAAGCGGGGCACTCTTAGCTCATTTCGCTCGGGGTTCTCGGCCGCCAACATTGGCGGACGTCGACCTTCTTCCGGTCTTCGATGCTCCCACTTTCTCGCATCCCGCACCGCGGAGGCAACACGGCTCGTGCCCCTCTTGCGCCTTTACATTCCCAGGTAGGGGCCTTACCCTCGTGTGTGAATCGCGTCATAGCTGCGCGATTGGCCCATATGCGTCTACAACGGAGTGAGACATGGATCGCCCACTTTCCCGCCGCGCCCTTATTCGCGGTAGCGTCACCCTTGCCGCTGCCACAGGTGCGCTGTCGCTGGCGTCACCTGCACTTGCAAAACCGCACCGCCCCGGACGCGGCTCGAGAATTGCCTCGGTCGCCTATATCGAAGTCAACAGTAATTCGATTCTGAACGTCGGCAATTATGTTCTTTCCGACGGCACTCCAGCATTCGGTTACGTGGTTATTTTCGCAGCGAATATCAACTACGACGGCGAAAAAGCCTACCTTCACATGAACGACAATGTTCAGCGAGTCCTCGACAACGCAGAGACCACGATCCGCCCTCTCCAGCAGCGCGGCATCAAGGTCCTCCTTTCCGTCCTCGGCAACCACGAGGGCGCTGGCTTCGCGAACTTCCCGAGCCGCAAGGCGGCCGACGACTTCGCGAAACAGGTCTCGCGTACCGTTCGCCGCTACGGCCTCGACGGCGTAGACCTCGACGATGAATGGGTCGAATATGGCAAGAACGGCACGGGCGAGCCGAACGATTTTTCCTTCCTCGCGATGCTGTCATCGCTGCGCAAACGACTGCCCAACCGAGTGATCTCGTTCTACTTCATCGGCCCGAGTTCCGAGCACGCCGAGTATCGAGGCCTCAGCGCGGGCCAGCTCGTCGATTACGCATGGAATCCGTACTACAACCAGTACAACGTTTTCGACGTCCCGGGGCTGCCAAAAGAGCGCTACGGCGCAGCCGCGATCGATCTTTCGAAGGCGAGCGGGATCTCCCTCCGCGGAATTGAAAGGCTCGCCCAGCGCACGGTTGACGACGGCTTCGGGGCGTTTGTGACATACGAGCTTCAGCCTGGCGATCAGTCAGCGAAGGTCAGCGCCTTCACCCGTGCGCTGTATGGAAGCGACGCCACCTACACCGGCGAATTCGTCCTATGAAAGGAGTCGCGCCATGCGTCCATCAGTCAAGGTGACGGAGCGATCCTCACGGCGAACCTTCCTGAAGGTGACCGGAGGAATCGCGAGCACACTCCCCCTCGCGATGCTCGCAGGCTGCTCGAGCGAGCGCGATTCGTCCACGCTCAAGGTCGCCTATCAGCAATTTGGTTCGGGCACGACCCTCCAGCAGTGGCTCACGAAGATCATCGCGGAGTTCACCAAGAAGCACCCCGGCGTGAGCGTCGAGCTCGTCCCGATCGTCGCCGCGGAGAACGACTACTTCACGAAGAACGAACTCTTGATGTCGTCGCCCCGAAGCTGCCCCGACCTCGTTTTCGAAGACACCTTCATCCTGCTCTCCGACGTTGCCGCCGGATACATTCAACCGATCGACGATCTCGTCAAGGGCTGGGAGGGCTGGGACAACCTCTACCCTGCTTCCCAAGCGGCAGCCGTCGATCCCGAGGGGCGTGCGCACTGCGTTCCCACTGAAACGGATACGCGCGGCATCTACTACAACAAGAAGGTCTTCAAAAAGGCCGGCCTGCCCACCGAGTGGCAGCCGCGCACGTGGGAGGAGATCGCCGAAGCGGCCGCGGCCATTCGTGACGCGAACGTCGATGCTGCGGGCATGTTCATGTACTGCGGGAAAACGCAGGGCGAAAAAGCCTCGATGCAGGGCTTCGAAATGCTGCTGTATGGCACGAGCGACACCCTCTACAACCCCGAGACGAAGAAATGGGTCGCGGGGTCACAAGGTTTCATCGACACGTTGGCGTTTTACAAGCGCCAGTTCGACGAGAAGCTCACACTGCCCGTCTCCCAGCACCTCGACCCGAACATCGCCGAAGCGATCCAATCGACGATGTTCCCTGCCGGCAAACTCGGGATCCTCATTGACGGCTCGTGGATCTCCAACCAGTGGGCACCAGACGGCCCCGCACCGTGGCCCACATGGCAGGATGATGTGGGCCTCGCCCAGATGCCCACGCAAAATGGAGAAGAACCGGGGCTGACCACCCTCGCCGGCGGCTGGGGATGGACGATCCCCACCCACGCGCGCGACCGAGAGCTCTCGTTCGAACTCATCAAGGAACTGTGCACGCTCGAGAGTCTCGTCTACCGCAACAAGAGCGGCGCCAACCTCACGACAAGGAAGGACGTCGCGAAAAACGAGGAATACAGGACCTACTCGCCAACCGTCGGATTCTTCACCGACATTTTCGAAGCCGCCTACTACCGGCCGGCGTTTGCGGTCTATCCCGAAGTGTCTTCCGCTCTTCAAGACGCCATGGACACCGTGATGGTGGGCGACAAGACTCCCGAGCAGGCAGCCGCCTGGTACGACACCAAGCTCACCGAGCTGGTGGGCAAGGACAACATCGAGGTGCGTCATTCATGAGTACATCCGTAAATGCCGTCGCAGCGGCGCCAACAAGCGCGCCAACCAATCGCAAACGGACTCCGCTCGGGAATCACCTCACGCCTCGCCGCGGCCTCCTCATGGTTCCCGCGTTCCTGCTCATCGCGATTTTCATGCTCGGCCCGATCGTCTATTCGATCTATCTCGCGTTTACAAATAAAGCCGTGCGTGGCGAGAACGCAAAAGCCGTGGAGTTCGTCGCGCTGGACAACTTCATCACCGCCTTTAGCGACGATAGGTTCTGGAACGCCGTCGTCCTCACCCTGATTTTCACCCTGGTGTCCGCGGTGATCGGCCAAAATCTCCTCGGCATGGTTCTCGCACTCCTCATGGAGAAGGCCAACCGCCTCGTGACGTTCATCGGCACCTCGATCGTGATTCTCGCGTGGATCCTCCCAGAGGTCGTCGCGGGGTACTTGCTGTACACGTTCTTCGCGGATCAAGGTTCGCTCAACACTCTCCTCACGAGCATCGGTTTACCGGGTCAGGACTGGCTGTTCAGCGCTCCGATTCTCGCGGTGTCGTTCGCGAACATTTGGCGCGGTACGGCGTTCACGATGCTCATCTATTCGGCGGCGCTCACCTCTATTCCGAAGGACGTGTACGAGTCAGCCGAGATTGATGGCGCTGGCGCGTGGAAGCGATTCATCAGCATCACCGTGCCGCTCATGCGCACGGCGATCGCCACGAACCTCATGCTGATTACGCTGCAGACGCTCTCCGTTTTCGGCCTGATCTTCATCATGACGGGCGGTGGGCCTTCCGGCCGCAGCCAGACCCTCCCGCTGTACATGTATGAGCAGGCGTTCTCGTACGGCCAGCTCGGCTACGGCACCGCGGTCGCGCTCATTCTGCTCGCGATCGGGGCGATTGCCTCCCTCATCTACCTGAAGCTTCTGCCCGAGGAGGACAAGCGATGACCACCGCAGCTCCCACGAAGGCCCGTGCGAAAAGCGACCGCGGAAACCAGCCTCACACGGCGCGCGGGCGTCTCACGTCCGTCCTCTCCTCGATCGTCATCGCCCTCATTAGCGTAGGTTTCGCGATCCCCATTCTGTGGGTCGTGCTTGCGTCATTCGATACCGAAGCGACTCTCGCGGTGAAAGCGCCGGAACACTGGAGTCTCGGTAACTATCAGGCAATCTGGAACGAGCAGACGACGTTCCGCCCGCTCCTCAACTCGCTTGTGCTGTGCGGGTGCGCAACACTCATCACGATGACGGTCGCGGTGCTATGCGCCTACGCCTTTTCTCGGTATCGCTTCCGGGCACGGCGCCCGCTGCTTCTCGGCATCCTGTTTTCCACGGGCCTTCCGATCACGGCGATCATGATCCCCGTGTATTCGATGTTCGTGCAGGTCAACCTCGTTGACTCGATGCCCGCCGCGATCCTGTTCCTTGCCACGTCGTCGCTTCCCTACGCCGTCTTCCTCACGAAAGGGTTCATTGATTCAGTGCCCGTCGAGATTGAGGAAAGCGCATGGACGGAAGGCGCAGGTGTGGTGCGCACGATCCTCTCGGTCGTTCTTCCACTCATGAAGTCGGGCCTCGCCGTCGCCACGATTTTCACGTTCGTGGGCATGTGGGGTAACTTCTTCGTGCCGTTCATGCTTTTGCTCAGCCCCGAGAAACTCCCGGCAGCCGTCACCCTCTACACGTTCTCGTCCCAGTACGGCCAGGTGGCGTACGGTCAGCTCGCGGCGTTCTCAATCTTCTACTCCGCCCCGATCGTGGTGCTGTACCTCGCGCTCGGCCGGAGCCTCGGCACCGGCTTTGCCGCGGCCGGCGGCGTCAAGGGCTAGAGATGAGATTCCGACGGTTGCTTTAATCTGAAGAGCGCTCCCGGCATCGATCGCCGGGAGCGCTCTTTGTGCACCAGCGGCGAGTGCCGCGTGGAGCGTTACTTCGCCTCGTGCACCTCAGCGTCGCCGCCGGCCACGCTCGAGTCGCTCGACGTATCGGTGGCCTTCACCGTCGGCGTGCTCGCCCTGTGGGAGGCGCGTGCCTCCTGTGCCTTGTCCTTGGCCGCCGATGCCGCGCCCTTCGCGGCGCTCTTGGCCTGCTCGGCAACCTCGGGGGCCTTGTCCTTTACGGTCTCAGCCGCGTCCTTCGCCACCTTCGACACGGTTTCGCGCGCCTGGCCAACCCTCTCCTGCACACGCGGGTCATCGACGTACTGCTTGGCGGTCGCCTCGAGCTTCTCGTAGGGCTCACGGCCCATCTTCGAGCCGATCACAAAACCAATAGCGATGCCGGTCGCAAGAATGAGCTTGTTCTTCATGGTTCCTCCTCCAAGAGGGATGTCTACGGACACAGCCATCGTGGCACACGGTGCTGGAGGGAACCCGGCCGTCAGCTCTCGCTGCCCGAAAGATCAATCCGCTCGATTCCGCAGTACACGTTGAAGCGCCCGTCATCGTCACCTTCG